>CAPYQR010000012.1:12246-17663 GCA_948742005.1 uncultured bacterium | reverse complement strand
TTTTGCGACTTCGCCTTGCAGGATTTCTTTAACTTCATCATAATCAGGTTCTTCAAAGAAATATTGAGTGTCATGTTCTAAATCTTTTAACAATGTTATAGGTTCTCTTGTAACTTCAATTATATGTTCAAGCTGTGGTCTTGAATATTTGTTTAAATCATATTTTGATAAAAATGGTAACGCTAAATCGGTCAGTTTTGAAATATCCATTTTTTTAATATATTGACCGTTCATCCAGTTCAGTTTTTCGTATTCAAAAATCGAATTTGAGCTTGAAATTTCATTAATTCTAAAATCTGCAGCGATTTCATCAACATTTTTAATCTCTTCCCCATCAGACGGTGCCCAGCCAAGCAAAGCGACAAAATTTAAAAGAGCTTCAGTCAAATAACCTTGTTTAATAAAGTCTGAAACTGCGGTTGCGCCGTGTCTTTTGGATAATTTGCTTCTGTCTGGGGCTAAAATCATACCTAAATGACCAAATTCAGGAACTGTTGCACCCAGTGCTTCGTAGATTAATATTTGTTTCGGGGTATTTGAAATATGGTCTTCTCCGCGGATTACATGGGTAATTTTCATTAACATATCGTCAATTACAACCGCAAAATTATAAGTTGGAGTGCCGTTTGATTTCATGATTGCAAAATCGCCGATTAAACTTGTATCAAACTTTAATTCGCCCTTAACAAGATCATTAAAAACAAGTTCGCGCTCATCAACCTTAAAGCGGATTGAGGGTTTGATTCCTTGTGCTTTTAGGGCATCTTTTTCTTCTTTTGTTAAATTTAAGCATTTTCTTGAATATTTATAAGGGATTTTCTTTTCTTTTGCAATTTCATGTTCTTTGTCCAAATCTTCATTTGAGCAAAAACATTCATAAGCATACCCTTTATCTATTAAAATTTGAGCATATTTCGGGTAAATATCAAATCTTTGAGATTGTTTATATGGGCCGTATTGTCCACCTACATCAGGACCTTCGTCCCAATTTAAGCCGAGCGCTTTTAAGGAATCAAAAATGTTTTGTTTGAATTCTTCGGAACTTCTGTCTAAATCGGTATCTTCAATTCTTAAGACGTATTCGCCTGCTGTTTTTTTTGCATATAAAAAGTTGAATAATGCCGTTCTTGCAGTTCCTATGTGTAAATTGCCCGATGGAGAGGGTGCAATTCTTACTCTGACTTTATCATTGATATTACTCATATAAAAATCCTCGCTTTTAAATTTCTTATGATTTAATACTACATCAAAAATAAATTTGTGTTATTATTTTTCTATGAATAAGAAAAAAATTAAAATCGGACTAATTGGACTTGGTACAGTCGGACAAGGAGTTGTCAAAGTTTTATCTAAATTTGATGACATTGAAATTGTTTCATGCGCTGTTAAAAATTTAAACAAAAAAAGAGATGTTGAAGTTAAAAATTTGGCAACTGATGTAATGGAAATTGTAAAAAATCCGCATATTGATATAGTTGTTGAAGTTGCCGGAGGAATCGGTGTTAAAGATGCTTTGATTTGTGCAATTGAAAATAAAAAACATATTGTAACGGCAAACAAAGAGCTTCTTGCCCGTCATGGTGCAGAATTGTTTGACTGTGCGCGGGAAAATAAGGTTGCAATTTTATATGAAGCAGCGGTAGCGGGCGGAATTCCGATTATCCAGCCGATTAAAACAAGTTTAAAAGCTAATGAATTTGATTGCGTTGCAGGGATTTTAAACGGAACGACGAATTATATTTTGACTAAAATGGAAGAAGAAAATCTTTCCTACGATGACTGTCTTAAAAAAGCTCAAAACCTTGGTTATGCTGAAACTGACCCGACAAATGATGTCGAGGGATTTGATGCTATGTTCAAAATTGCAATTTTGGCAAACATTGTTTTCAACAAAAGAATTGATGTTAATAAAATTTATTGCGAGGGGATTACTAAAATTTCTCCGTTTGACATTAAATCGGCTGATGAATTGGGATACAAAATTAAATTAATTGCACAGGCAAAACTTGCAAAATCTAATAAATCTGATTTAGATATCCGTGTTCACCCTATGCTTATTGAGAAAAATCAGGCAATTTCAGAAATTAAAAACGCTACTAACGCGGTTATGTTGAGCGGTTTCCCTGTGGATAAATTAATGTTTACAGGTCCGGGTGCGGGTGAATTTCCTACAACAAGTTCGGTTGTAGGTGATATTTTACAGATTAAATCAGAACTTGATTGTTTTGAAGATTGTCATGCCTGTAGCGGAATTAATCACACCTCTGCTTTCAGCGATTGCGGGATTTTACCCATGCAGGTTTGCCACCATAGTACTTTTGCTAATCAAATCAGTATTGAAAAAACTATAAATTCATACTATTTAAGGATAGAAGCTAAAAATATCTTGGGAATAATCGGTCAAATCGGTTTGGCATGTGCTAAATACGGAATTAATTTATCCAGCATTTTGCAAAAAGGAATCAATGAAAATGGTTCTGCGACAATTATTGTTGTAACAGAGGACTGTCTTGAGGAAAATGTTAATAATATGATAACAGAACTTGAAAAGACTGATGATATTAAAGTTGTTAATAAAATAAGGGTTATGTAGATGAGATATCAAGGATTAATTGAAAAATATAGAAAATATCTGCCTGTGAATGATTCAACACCTGTTGTTTCTTTGTGTGAGGGAAATACGCCTTTAATTAAAACAAAAAATCTGGCACAAGCAATCGGGCTGGATGCTGAAATATATTTAAAATACGAGGGTTTGAATCCGACAGGAAGCTTTAAAGACAGAGGTATGACGATGGCTGTTACAAAAGCTTTTGAAGAGGGTTCAAATGCAATTATTTGTGCTTCTACGGGAAATACTTCGGCTTCTGCTGCGGCTTATGCTGCCAGAGCGAAGATGAAATGTTACGTTTTAATTCCCGATGGACACATTGCCATGGGTAAATTATCCCAGGCGATGATGTACGGCGCAAAAGTAATTGCAATTGACGGTAATTTTGATGAAGCGTTGGATGCTGTTCGTGAAATTTCATCAAAATATCCAATTACGCTTGTAAATTCCGTTAATCCATACAGAATCGAAGGGCAAAAAACAGGTGCTTTTGAAATAGTTGATGCGCTTGATGATGCTCCTGATTATCATTTTATTCCCGTGGGAAATGCAGGTAATATTACTGCTTATTGGAAAGGGTATAAGGAATATTTTGAGGATAAAAAATGTTCAAAATTACCTAAAATGATGGGAATTCAAGCAGCAGGAGCTGCACCTATTGTATTGGGACATAAAGTAGACAATCCTGAAACAATTGCAACGGCAATAAGAATAGGAAATCCTGCAAGTTGGAAATACGCAGAAGCTGCAAGGGATGAATCAAACGGTGTGATTGATATGGTTTCCGATGAAGAAATTTTATCTGCTTATCGTCTTTTAGCGCGTGAAGAGGGGGTTTTTGCAGAACCGGGGTCAATTGCTTCTGTTGCAGGTTTGATAAAATTGAAAAATAAAATCGAAAAAGGCTCAAAAATTGTCTGTATTTTAACCGGTAACGGCTTAAAAGACCCAACATGTGCAATTGAGAATTCAAATGCAGTTGTTCATAAAACATCGTCTAAAATTGATGATATTGTTAAACTAATCAATAATTAAAATCGTATAATATTTGTGCAATAAGGAAACAGGAAGAAAATATGTTAGAAAAAGAATATTACCCGCAGCAAATTGAGAAAAAATGGGTTGAAATATGGGATAAAACGAATCCTTTTAAAGCAGATAATGATTCGCCTAAGCCTAAATATTATGCTTTATCAATGCTTCCTTATCCATCGGGCAAATTGCACATGGGTCATGTTCGCAACTATACAATAACCGATGTTATTGCGCGATTTAAGCATGCGCAAGGATATAATGTATTGCATCCGATGGGGTGGGATAGTTTCGGGCTTCCTGCCGAAAATGCCGCTATTCAACATAATGCCAATCCGCAAACTTGGACATTGGACAATATTGCTTATATGAAAAAACAATTAAAAATGCTTGGTTTGTCTATTGATTGGGACAGAGAAGTTACAACTTGTCTTCCTGATTATTATAAATGGACTCAATGGCTTTTTTGACAGCTTTATAAAAAAGGACTTGCCTATAAAAAAACAGCACCTGTGAATTGGTGTGATAAATGTGCGACAGTTCTTGCCAATGAACAGGTTATTGAGGGAAAATGCTGGAGATGTGACAGTGAAGTTACAAAAAAGAATTTATCTCAATGGTTCTTTAAAATTACACAATATTCAGAAGAACTTTTAAAAGACATTGAACTTTTAAAAGGCTGGGGCGACAATGTTAAGACTATGCAGACAAATTGGATTGGAAAATCCCAAGGTTCAATTTTAAAATTTAAAGTAAAAGAAATTGATGACCTTGAAATACCTGTTTATACAACCCGTGCAGACACCGCTTTCGGGATTACTTATCTTGTTGTTGCGCCTGAATATAAAGATATTGAAAAATTAACAACTCCTGAAAACAAGGAAGCTGTTGAAAAATACAGGCAAAATGCAAAAAAACTCTCTGAAATTGAGAGATTGTCAACCGAGCGTATTAAAACAGGTGTTCCTTTGGGAACTCATATTATAAATCCTTTCACAGGACGCATTTGTCCGATTTGGGTGGCGGATTATGCTCTTGTTGATTACGGAACGGGTGCTGTTATGGCTGTTCCTTATCATGACGAACGCGATTTTGACTTTGCAAAAAAATATAATCTTCCCATGGTTCAAGTGATAACAGGGGATGACTTTGAAGCGGATAAAGTTTATGTTGAAAAAGGAACTTTGATTAATTCTGCGCAATTTGACGGTATGCCATGTGAAAAAGCAAAACAAGCAATAACGGAATTTGCACAAGAGAAAGCTTTTGGCGAATTTAAAACCCAATACAGACTTCGCGATTGGCTGATTTCCCGCCAAAGGTACTGGGGTGCGCCGATTCCAATTGTTTATTGCGAAAAATGCGGTGAAGTTGCCGTTGATGAAAAAGATTTACCTGTTTTATTGCCTGAAGATGTTGATTTTTCGGTTAAAGGAAAATCTCCGATTGAAACAAGCCCGACATTTAAAGAAACCGTTTGTCCAAAATGCGGCGGCAAAGCTATCCGCGATATGGATACAATGGATACATTTGTTTGTTCAAGCTGGTATTATATGCGCTATGCTGATGCGAATAACGACAAAGAGTGTTTTAATCGCGATATAATAAATAAATGGCTTCCTGTTGACCAATATGTCGGCGGAATTGAACATGCTATTTTGCACCTTTTGTATTCAAGATTTTTCACAAAAGCTTTGCGTGATTGTAATTTGCTTGATTTTGAAGAACGATATTGTACAGGTAAAGGCTTATTTGATTTGTTTTATTGGATATT
>CAPYQR010000012.1:7487-12236 GCA_948742005.1 uncultured bacterium | reverse complement strand
TTTAAAAGACGGATCTAAAATGTCTAAATCAAAAGGAAATACGGTTGACCCTGATGAAATTTATAAGAATTTCGGGGCAGATACGGCAAGATTATTCATCCTGTCTGATTCTCCTCCTGCGCGTGATTTTGATTGGACTGATGCCGGGGTTGAAGGGTGTTATAAGTTCATCTTAAGAGTTTACCGTCTGTTTTCTAAATATCAAGACAGAATCAAGCTTGATTATAGTTTTGATACTGATTCTTTATCTAAAAAAGATGAAGATATGGTTAGAGAATGTCATATTTCAATCAAGAAAATCACTAATGATATTGAAAATGAATTTCAATTTAATACGGTTATTTCGCGCTATCGTGAATTTACAAATGCGATTTATGAATATGTAAAATCTGAAAATGAAATTAATGATGACGTTTTGAGTTTTGCACTTTTAACTTTGCTAAAATTAATTTCTCCTGTTTGTGTCTTTATGTCTGAAGAAATTTATTCTAAGCTTGGTTCAAAAGTTTCAATTCATAATGAACCCTGGGCGCAATATGATGAAAACCTTGCAAAAACTTCATCTTTGACTTTAATTGTTCAGGTTAACGGCAAAATTAAAGATAAAATTGAAGTAGAGCAGGATTTATCAAATTCAGCCTTAGAAGAAATTGCAAAAACTTCATCTAAAGTCAAAGAAGCAACTCAAGATAAAACAATTGTAAAAGTGATTGTTGTACCTAACAAATTGGTTAATATTGTTGTGAAATAATTGAATTGACAACGTCAAGCGCTGCAACATAAGCGCTTGACCAGCAATTCTGCAAATTAAAGCCGCCGCAATAACCATCGATGTTTAAAATTTCGCCGCAAAACCAGATGTTGTCAAAAAGCTTTGATTTGCAGTTTTTGTCAAGATATTTTAAATCGACTCCGCCTGCGTTTACGATTTGTTCGCCTTTGCAGTTTGAGATTATTTTTAAATTAAGATTTGAAAGCTTTTCTAAGTCTTTTTTTGATATTTCGCAAGCATTTTTGTTAAAATCAATTTTGAGATTTTTTAAATGTGCAATAGTAAATGATTTTGCGCAAAATTTTGAAACAATATTTCCAATTGATTTTTTCGGGTTTTCTTTTGTTTGTGTTAATAAATCTTCAAAGTTGAAAAGTTTGATTTGGATTTCGTAAGGAAATTTTTTTTCAATGTTTTGCGCGCTTATTTTATAAACTAAAGGGCCTGAAACTCCTTGGTGAGTAAAAATAAAATCTCCATCGATTGAACTTATACTCACGCCTTGCGGATAAATTTGATTTTCGATTTTGAGCGCAGTTAAGGATGGTTTGAAATCAAAAAAAGGTATTTTAATTGACTCTAAAAGCGGTTTTGTTCCTTTTGAACCGGCGCAAATAATTATTTTATCGTAATTTTCAACTTCTTTGATTGAATTTATTTTTTTATTTATAAATTTAGTATTTTTATATTGCCTTACAAAATTCAAAAGTTTATCTTTTACTTCTTTTGCGCTGTTTGATTGCGGGAAAACCCTTTTGTCGTTTTGAGTGTATGTTTTTATTCCTATTTCGTTAAAAAAATTTATTGCATCAAAATTCGAATGTCTTGAAAAAAGTGAATAGAGAAACTTTCCTCCGCGCGGGAAATTTTTGATAAATTCTTCAATATCTTCTTGTGCATTTGTTAAATTACATCTGCCGCCGCCTGTCGGGAGGATTGTTCTTAGAATTTGTGATTTATCGAAAATATTTATTGAAAAATTTTTAAAATTAAGCTCTTCGAATTTTTTTAAAATTTGGCAAGCACAATAAATCCCGCAAGGGCCGCCGCCAACTATTGCTATTTTTGCAATTTTATTTGTTTGGAATGATTGTGCCATATAAAAACACATCCTCGGGGCTTAAAAGGTCGTCATATAATTCTGACATTGTTTTGTTAAAAACAGGATGAACCAAATCCGCTTTAACTTCAAGCATGGGAACAAGAACAAATGCGCGTGCGTGCATAAACTGGTGGGGAATTATAAGGGTTTCATCGATTGAAATTATTTTATCATCATACATTAAAATATCAATGTCAATTGTTCGCTCTTGCCATTTTTTGTTAGGAATCCTTATTCTGCCAAGCTTTTCTTCAATTGTCTGACAATATTTTAATAATTCTAAAGGCTGCATATCAGAATCCATTGCAACACATGCATTAACAAACCAGGGTTGGTTAACTTCTCCCCAGGGCTGGGTTTCATAAAAAGATGAGGTTTTGATTATTTTATTTTTGCCGTTCATTGAAAGCAAAGTAACTGCCTGTTGGATATTTGATACCCTTTCGCCCGAATTTGAACCGAGGGATAAAAAAACTCTTGCCATTTTTATATATTAATTCCTTTTCTAATTAACATTTTATAATTCTTTTGATATAATATCAATATTATAAAATCACATATCAATTTATTAACTTAGTTTTTTAAGAGGAAATTATGAACAAAAATCAATCCACAGGCATCATTATTACAATTGCACTAATATTAATTATTTTCCTTTCATTTGCATTTGAAGGGCCTCAAACATCTACCAGTGAAATTTCATATACTCAATTTTTAAATAAAGTAAAAATGGGTCAGATTGAAAGTGTGCAAATTTCAAAAGATGTTTTAATTGCAACACCTAAAGACCAGAGTCAGGCTGCCAAAGAAGCAATTAAAACCCAAGAAGAAAAACAGACATCTTCTGTTGATTTGCCTAAAAATCCATTGAATTTAACTTTGAATAATCAAGCTGTGCCAAAAATACAATTTAGGGTTCAAATTCCTGAAAATGATACGGAATTGTATGAGGCATTGAAAGATAAAAGTGTTGAAATTAATGTTAAAAAACCGCAGGATGGTTCTTGGATGAGCGTTTTGGGTTCGGTTATAATTCCTGTTATTTTTATTGCAATCATGATTGTATTAATAATTAAAGGAATTCAACAGACAGGTTCATCTGCGCTTAATTTTGGCAAATCAAAAGCAAAAATGCTCGTGGATGATAAAATCAAAATAACCTTTAAAGATGTTGCAGGGATTGATGAAGAAAGACAAGAATTAGAAGAAATTGTTGACTTTTTAAAAAATAGTGAAAAATATACTAAATTGGGCGCTAAAATCCCTAAAGGCGTCTTGCTTGTGGGTGCGCCGGGGACGGGTAAAACCTTGATGGCAAAGGCAGTAGCAGGCGAAGCGGGAGTGCCTTTCTTTTCAATATCAGGTTCTGATTTTGTTGAGATGTTTGTCGGTGTCGGTGCTTCGCGTGTCAGAGATTTATTTGAACAAGCAAAAAAACATCAGCCCTGTATGATTTTTATTGATGAAATTGATGCGGTCGGACGTCAACGCGGCGCTGGAATGGGCGGCGGACATGATGAAAGAGAGCAAACCTTGAATCAATTGCTTGTTGAAATGGATGGGTTTGATGAAAATACAAATATTATCGTAATCGCAGCAACAAACCGCCCCGATATTTTGGACAGTGCTCTTTTAAGGCCCGGTAGATTTGACAGACAGATTTATGTTAATGAACCTGATGTTAAAGGAAGAGAAGAAATTTTAAAAGTTCATGCTAAAAATAAAAAACTGGCAGGTGATGTTGACTTGAAAGTTTTGGCAAAACGCGTTCCGGGCTTTACAGGGGCTGATTTAAAAAATCTTTTAAATGAAGCAGCTTTACTTGCCGCAAGAAATGATGCCGAGAATATTTCCATGAATGATATTGATAAATCAATAGATAGGGTTATTGCAGGGATTGAAAAGAAATCCACAGTTTTAACCCAAGAGGATAAAGAAAGAACAAGCTATCATGAGGCAGGTCATGCTGTTATTTTAAAATTATTGGAAGATTGCGAAGAAGTTCAAAAAGTTTCGATAATTCCGCGCGGACGTGCTTTAGGTTTAACCTGGTATACACCGAAAGATGATTCAAAGCATCAAACAAAAAGGAAATTATTGGCTCACATTACGGATTTATTAGGCGGCAGAGTTGCTGAAGAATTAATTTACGGCGATAATATTTCAGCAGGTGCTTCAAATGATATTCAAAGAGCAACAAAACTTGCCCGCAAAATGGTTTCCCAGTGGGGAATGTCTGATAAAATGGGCTCGATGGCTTATGGTGAGCCGCAAGAGCATATTTTTATGGGCAGAGATTTCGGACAAACAAAGGATTACTCTGAACAAGTAGCTTATGAGCTTGATGTAGAGGTTAAGAAAATAATTGATGAAAAATATGCACTTGCAAAAGAAATTTTAACAAATAACCGTGATATTTTAGATGAACTTGCCATGGCACTTTTGGATAAAGAGACAATAAGTGCTGATGAGTTTGATGAGCTTATTGAAAAAGTAAAAGAAAGAAGAAATCAACAAGCTTAATTTTAAAATTTAAACAACTTTATTTATAAGTAAATCATGAATATGTATAGCGCCGATTGGCTTTTTGTTTTCCAAAACAAACATATTCGTGATTTTCTTTTCATTCATGATTTTAATTGCTTCTGAAGCAAACATTTCAGGATTTGCGCAAATTGGGTTTTTAGTCATGATATCAATTGCTTTTGCGGATTTTAAATCCTGATTTATATATCTTCTCAAATCACCATCGGTGAAAATCCCGCTAAATTCACCTTTTGAATTTATTAAACCGACACAGCCGAGTCTTTTTGAGGTCATTTCAATAATAAGTTCGTTTATTGTTGAATTTTCGTCTAATATTGGCATTTCATCG
>CAPYQR010000012.1:0-7477 GCA_948742005.1 uncultured bacterium | reverse complement strand
GTGCATTAAATCTTTAACTTTTTGCAGGATTGAGCCGAGTTTTCCTCCGGGGTGGCGCTGGTTAAATTGTGCTTTTGAAAAGCCTTTGCGCTCAATCATTCCGACTGTTATAACATCTCCTAAAACCAGAGTTGCAGTCGTAGAAGATGTTGGTGCAAGCCCGAGAGGGCATGCTTCTTTTGCGCTTGGGAGTTTTAAAACGATATCTCCTGCTTTACCCAGCGAGCTTTGAGGATTTTTTGTTATTGCAATGAGTTTTATTCCGAATCTTTTTGAATAATTTAAAATATCAATTAATTCTCTTGATTCACCGCTGTTTGAAATTGCAATAATTACATCTTCTTCAGAAACCATACCAAGGTCGCCATGGCTTGCTTCAGCAGGATGCATAAAAAAGGAGGGTGTGCCTGTGGATGCAAGCGAGGCTGCGATTTTTTTGGCGATATGACCTGATTTTCCCATGCCTGTTAAAATTATTCTGCCCGTAGAATTTTCAATTAAATCCAAAGCGAGAGAAAGATTATCATCAAGCAGGGTTTTAAGTTCTTCGATTGCTTCAATTTCGCAATTTATTGTGTTTATTGCGTTTATTAAGTCATTATTTTGTAATTTATTTATTGTTTCCATAATTTAGCCCTGCTCTCCTTTATTTATATTAACATTTTATATTAAAATATTAAAATGTGTTAATATAATCTTTATAAATGTCAAAAAAATTTAACTTTTAGTTTTTATATAATTAAAGGCAGGTTAGTTAATGCAGCAAATTAGTGGAATAAATCTGAATAATATTCCAAAAACAAGTGTTTTTGCTTCAAACGCTTTAAAAAATCGTGCTGTTTTGAATGTTCAAAATTTTAAAAGCAATTCAATTAATCAAAATAAAACAAATGCTATTTATCATGTTCCGATTAATTTTTCTTCAAACTTGATTGGTGAAGATAAGAAAAAATATGACTTTTTGTTGAATTTTATGAAAAACGAAAAGCCAAGCCAAACATCAGGCGGTTTAACCGTGAATAATCAATTGGAAGTTTTGCTTAAAAACGGAAAGCTGCTTGAAAAAAATGCAAACGATAAAACATCAATTCTTGATAATTTATACGATATTGCTTCAACAGAGCGTGCGCATGATTTGAATAAGAAAAATTTAATTTCAAACACACTTGATGCTATTTTAAATCCCGCAATAATTACGCAAAACTTTGGCGATATACCATATAACGATAAAGCACAAATTCTGTCACATTTAAATAACCAAGAAGTCAAAAATGACCCGTCATTAATGGATGTTTCTTCATCGGGAACTTGTGTGGCGGCATCAAATGAGGTTAATTTGGCAGATAAATATCCTGCTGAATTTGCGCGTTGGGTAAGCAAATTATCAAGCCCTGAAAAACAAATGACTTCTAAAATCAAATTAAGCTCTATTTCAAAAAGTCCGCTTGAAGCAATTGCTATTTTGAATTTATTAAAAGCTGACATTAAAAAATTTACTTTTGAAGAAGTGGAACTTACCATAAAACCTGATGAAAATGCTTATATCAGAGCAAAAAATCAGGATAAAAACTGGGATTTAGGCGAAAGAAACGTTGCTGATGTTTTGGTTCAAAGTACAATTATGAATCTTGGCTCACAAGGAACTTATGATTCATTGACAGATATTCGTGCAGGTGAATTCAGCTCAAATCCGCAAGGATTAATAGAAGTTGAGAAAACTTTTGTTGAATCTATAATAAAGAACAAAGAAATTAATTCTGTTGTTAATCAACAAATTGATGAAGAAAAAAGATTGGTTGGTTTTAATTCTTCTTTTGACAAAATGAAAGATGACATAATAAAAATACTCGATTCCGGCGATAATATAATTTTAGGTTATGTTCTAACAAATGAATCAGCAGGAATTACTCAAAGTCCTTATTACAACAAAGCAAAAGACGGCGAGCCGAACGAGATTATCAACGGTCATGAAATAACTGTCCTGGGTTATCATGTAAATGATAAGAATGAAACGATTTTTGAATGTATTGATACAGATGATGGAATTAGAAAAAAAATCGAATATAATGCTTCTTGGCTTATTCCGAAAATCAATCATTTAGGAGTGCCTGCAAGCCTTAAAATTGCATAATTTAAAGTATTTTAATTTTTTATTTTTCGCCGAAAACTTTTACAGCTTCTTCCCTGTCATCAAAATGTATTGTTTTGCCGGCTAAAATTTGATAATTTTCATGTCCTTTTCCGGCAAGAACAAGAACATCTTTTTCTGAGGAAATATCTTTTAGAAGTTTGATTGCAAGGTGTCTGTCGGGTTCAACAAAAACGGTTTTGGGGTTAATTAAACTTAAGCCTGATAAAATATCGGTTATGATTTGTTGAGGATCTTCGTTTCTGGGGTTGTCTGAAGTTATAATTATTTTGTCGCATAAACTTTGTGCAATTTTTCCCATTTTCGGGCGTTTTGTGCAATCTCTGTTTCCGCCGCAACCGAACATGCAAATCAAATTTCCGTCTTTTTGAGTTAATTCTCTTGCTGCTCTTAAAACGTTTTCCAATCCATCGGGCGTATGAGCATAATCTACAATTACCATCGGGTTTGTTTGAACTATTTCAAAACGTCCTGCAACGCTTCTTGTAGATTCTAATGCTTCTTTTATTGTTTGAAGATTAATTCCGTTAACAAGCCCGACTCCGATTGCCGCAAGGCAATTATAAACGCTGAACATTCCGTTTAAGTGGAGTTTAAAATTAACACATTCATTTTTGTAAAAGCAATTAAAAGCAACACCGTCTGACATAAATTCAATGTTTTTTGCGCATAAATCGCTTTCGTTTTTAACACCGTAAGTTAAAATATTAACTCCCTCGGGAATTTCATTAATTAATTTTTGACAATACTTATCATCATTATTAATGACGGCATTTGCACCTTTTTTAAGAGTTTTAAACAGTTTGGCTTTTGCATTAAAATAATTATCCATTGTAATGTGATAATCCAGATGGTCTTGGGTTAGGTTTGTAAAAATTGCGGTTTGAAAATTACAGTTTTTAACTCTGAATTGTTCAAGAGCATGGCTTGAAACTTCTGTTATTACATTTAAAATATCTGCTTTGAGGATTTTTTGTAATGTTGCCTGCATCTCGGGTGCTTGTGGAGTTGTGTGTTTTGCTTCAAGATAGTCATCATTTGAAGCAAATTTATAACCCAAAGTTCCGATAAGCGCGCATTTTTTTTGCGCTTTTTCAAAAATTTTCTGCACAAGATGCGCAACAGTGGTTTTTCCGTTTGTTCCCGTTACACCCATCAAATTCAGCTCGTTTGTAGGATGGTGATAAAAAGCAGCTGCTAAATCAGCAATGCTTTCCTGGGTTGATTTGACAATAATTTGCGGAATCTCAATGTTTAACGGTTTTTCGCACATAAGTGCAACTGCTCCTTTTTCAAAAGCGTTTTGAGCGAAATTGTGCCCGTCAACATGTTCGCCTTTAAGGCAAACAAAGATTTCATGAGAGTTTATTGTATTTGAATTGTATGAAATTCCTTTGATATCAACATCTTTGTAATTTAACTTTTCAATAACATCTACTGATTTAATGAGCATATCTAAATTCATGTTTTACTTCCTTTGATTTTAATTGTTACTTTTTTATTTCTTTTTATCAGGTGTAAGGTTTAAAATCCGTACTAACTCTGTTGAGATTTCTTTAAAAATCGGTGCTGCAACGGTAGAACCCCAAATCTCCTCACCTTGCGGAGAATCAACAATTACATATAACAATGCTTTTGGATTTGTTGCGGGGAAATAACCAATCATTGATGTGAATAATTTGTTTGAATATCCGGTTCCGTTTGCGTTTGGTTTTCTTGATGTTCCTGTTTTGGCAGCTATGTAAAAATCGTCCATTTTGGCGGGGCTTTTGCTGTCTTCAATAGATTTTACAAGAATTTGCGTTAAATCTTTGGCGTCTTGTTCGTCCATTATACGCCGTCTTGCGATTTTTTCTTCTGCTTCTTTTGCTCCGTATTTAATTACATGCGGCGTTACCCATATTCCTCCGTTTGCAATTGCGCTGACTGCCGCCGCCATTTGAATAACGGTGGTTGATGAGCCGTAGCCGTATCCCATAGCACCATGTGTAGCGCTATCCCATTTTAAAGCAGGTAATAATCCGCTTGATTCGGCGGGGAGGTCGATTCCTGTTTTTTGCCCGATGTTAAACAACCTTAAGCTGTCGTAAAATTCTCTATCTGTCATCATCTGCGCAACTTTAATTGTTGCAACATTAGATGAATGCTGGAATAAATAAGCAAGGTCAATCATTCCGGGCGCGCCTTTTGAGCGGTAATCGTAATTAACAATATCCCACCAGCCGATTTTGATTTTGCCTGTGTCGTTTATGCGGCTGTTTTTATTAATTTTTTTATTCATGAAACCGCAGGCTACCGTTATTATTTTAAATGTTGAACCTGGTGGATAAACGTCTGTAATTGCCCAGTTTTTCATTTCCGAGAGGGAATATTTGCCGTAATCATTCGGGTTGTAGTTTGGTGCGATTGCAAGCGCTAAAATTTCGCCCGTCTGTGGTTCAATGACAACGGCAGCTGCTTTTTGGGCGTTGTATTTTCTTATTGCTTTTAAAAGATATTTCTCGCAAACATGCTGAACAGCAGAATCTATTGTTAAATTTAATGTTTTGCCTTTTGTAGGCGCTGCTATATCGGCGGGATTAACACTGATATTGTAAATTATATCGCCGTTTGGAGCTTTTTCGTATGTAATTGTTTTGTCGATATACTCAAGATAATTTTTTGCTTTATATTCAATACCGCCCGCAGTATCTGCATTTGGGTTATAAAAGCCTAAAATATGCGAAGCAAGCGTGCCTTGTGGATAAACTCTTATATTTTTAACTTCGTAGGATAATTCTCTTAAATTTTTCTTTTTAATTTGTTGAACAGTTTTTCTGTCTAAGTTTTTAGCAACGGTGATAATTTTTCTTTTTGCCGCAAGTTTCTTTTGAAGCTCGTTTAGGGGAATTTTGACATACGGCTGAATAATTTTTGCCAGTTCTTCGGGGGTATTATCGTAATAATCAGGGTGAGCGTATAAAGTAAATGTTGTTTTGTCTGCAGCAAGCTTGAAGCCGTATTTATCAACAATTTCACCTCTTAAAACAAGCATTTTCGAAGTTCTTTGTGATTTTGCTTTCTTTTTGCAATTTCTGATGTCACAAACTTGTAATAAAAATAAATAAAGCGCCAGACCGAGGCAGATTATATAAAAAATCGACTGTAAACAGCCAATTCTGCGCTCAAATTTGTTGTTGTATTTTTCTTTTAACTTCCTTTGCTGCATATTAATAGCTTATAACTAATTGTCGTTTTTTGTTTGCTTTGTTTAAGTTTATATCCGGAGTTCCAATTGCATTAACTTCTACAACTTGTTTGGCACGCTCTAAAAAGTTTGTTTTGGAAACGGCTTTGTCGATATTATAATAAGATTGCAGAGAATCTATTTTATTTTGGAGCTCATCATTTTCGTAATTTAGCTCTAATGTTGCTCTTGAAATTTTGTTTAATTGAACTTCTTTACAGGAAACAAAATAATATCCCACAAAACAAAAAACAACCAATATTCCTAAAAGAATATACAGAAAGTTATTTAATCTTGTGATTATCATTTCTTTGTAAGGTTTTTCATCTAAAAAATAACCGCTAATAATCTGCCCGTTTTGTTTGTTGTTTTGAATCGGGTTTGATTGGTTGTTTGCGGTTTTGTGCGATTTTGTTTCGTTGTGAAATTGTTCTGTTTCAAAATTTGATGAAATATTTTCAACAGGATTATAAACCGTAACTGTTTTTTTGTTTTTGTCGGTTTCTTGCGGTTTTCTTTTTGTCAGTTTATTTTTTCTTCTTACTTTACTAAAAGATAAATTCAAATTAACCTCTATATTCTTTTTGCTATCCTTAGCTTGGCACTTCTGGAGGGAGGATTAATTTTTAGTTCGTTTTTGCTTGCAATAATCGGTTTTTTGTTGATTAATTCAAGCTTTGCTCCTCCGCAGGTGCAAAGGTTTGCGTATTTATCACATCTGCATTTTGTATATGATTTAAGAGTATGTTTTGCTAATCTGTCTTCCAATGAATGAAAAGTCAGCACACTTATTATAGCATTAATTTGTGTTAAATTTATAACTTTTAATAATGTATTTTCAAAATTTAACAATTCTTTGTTAACTTCAATTCGAAGCGCCTGAAAGACGCGTGTTGCGGGATGGATTTTTGATTTAATTTTGAAAGCTCAAGCGTTGTGTTTATTGGTCTTTTGGAAATTATCGCATGCGCAATTCTTTTTGAAAACCTTTCTTCGCCAAGATTGGAGAATATTTCAACAAGTTTTTTTTCGTCATATTTGTTTACAATATCCCATGCACAAAATTCTTGTTCTTGATTAAAACGCATGTCTAAAGGTGCATCTTTCATAAAACTAAAACCGCGGTTTTGTGAGGTTAGCTGGTGATATGAAGCGCCAAGGTCAAAGATTATTCCGCCTGTTATTTTTTCAATTCCGAGATTTTTGAGGTGGATATCTATATCTGCGTAACTTCCTTTGATTATTGTTAAGTTTTTGTAATTTTTTAATCTTTCACTTGCATAATTAATCGCATCGTCATCAACATCAAAAGCGATTAATTTCCCTTTCGGAGAGATTCTTTTTAAAATTTCTTCACTGTGTCCGCCGCCTCCAAGCGTACAATCGACAAAGATTTTATCCGAATTATCACAATTTAGAGAATCAACAACCTCTTTTTTCATTACGGTGTAGTGAACAAAGTTTGAATTTTTATTTTTATTATTATTTTGAATTGATTCTTGGTTCATTTTAAAAATTAATCATTCTTTTTAATTTTTCAAGCTTTTCTTTAAAGGTTTTTTCAGGTTTATAAATAAGATTATCTTTATTATACTCTAAATATCTTTGAATGACATTTTTGGGCAGATTTTGGTCGTTTTTTAAGGTCTGCGCAATAAGCTCCAGATATTCATCCTGCAGCAAAGCGTAATCAAAGTCTTTTTTTCTTAAGTCTTCATCGGCTTCGCGGTATATGAGCGCATCAAATGCGCATTTTATATTTATATCATTTTTGTCTTTCGGAAAAAGATTAATGGCTTCAAGCACTGTTTTTTTGTCTGTTAAAACATCAAAAATAAGGTCTGAAACCATTAATTTGTTTTTGTAGAGTTGTATTTTATCATTTTCCATTTTAAAAATTATGAAACGCCTGCAAGCTTATTTTGTTCATAAGATTGAAGAATTTGGTTTAATTTTGCAAAATCTCCCCTGCAATATCTTTGCGCAATTTCTTTTAGAGAATCAACAACGATGTCGTAGTTTGAAAATGCGGTTCTGTAGAAAAATTTTTTCCCTTGTTTGAATCTTAATAAGACATTTTTTTCATATAATCTATCCATGAC
>CAPYQR010000011.1:18567-19414 GCA_948742005.1 uncultured bacterium | reverse complement strand
ATTGTAGCCTACGATGATGAATTTCGGAGCTAAATTTTTAATTAGGACATCTTTTAAATATTCATTTGCGCGTAAATTTTTATATTCTTCAAAATTAAGCTCATAAAGATAGTCTAAACCCATTGATTCAAGTATCATTTCTTTATCTTTAAAATTTTGAATGTCGGGTGTTGTTTTTGAGTTGAAATAATTTGCAGGATTTTTTTCAAAAGTTATAACAGCGCTTCTTAAGCCGTTTTCCTTTGCGCATTTAATCAAGGTTTTTATAATTTTTCTGTGTCCGATGTGGATGCCGTCAAAATATCCAAGAGCAATGGCAAGATTTTTATTTTCATTTATTTTATGAAAAACTTTCATTGTTTTGTTTGTTTCCCTGATTTTGCACTTGTTTTTGTTTTTTCTTTTTGATTGGTTTTGGCTGGTTTAAGTTTTCTTTCTGCTGTAAACGCCGAACCGAGAAAACATCGTTGATTGCTTGAATTGCAAGAATGTATTTTTTTAATGTTTCAATTGTATCAAGTTCAATTCCTAAATCAATTATCCCAAATTTTCTGCCTTTTAAATATGTATTTGAATATACAATATTAATTCCCAAATCTCCTGTTTTCATTAAAATATCTCTTAAAATTCCGACCCTGTCTTGGCATTCAATTCTGATATGAGCTGTGTATTTTGTTTTTGAGATATTTTCCGCCCAGGATATATCAATCATCCTTTCCGGTTCAATATTTCCAAGACATTTGCAATCAAGCCTGTGAACGCTTACGCCTTTAGATTTTGTAACAACACCGACGATGGGTTCTCCGGGGATTGGTGAACAGCACTTTGCCAAAGACCACAATAACCC
>CAPYQR010000011.1:0-18557 GCA_948742005.1 uncultured bacterium | reverse complement strand
CAATAACCCCTCCAAGCCGATAATATCATTTTTTTTGGTTTTGGTTTTTTTGCTTTGGCTCAGATTTTGACTTTGTGCGAGTTCTTCGTTTGTTTTTGGGGCTTCGTATTTTTTTAGAACATTGAGAACTTTATGGGCTGTTGTTTCTCCGTATCCAAGTGCTGCAAAGAGGTCTTGAGCGGACTTGTAGTTCATTTCCCGTGCGGCTTTGTCAATGATTCCTGTTTTTAATAATTCGTCAAAACAAATTTTTGTTAATTCGATTTCAAGATTTCCGCGCCCCAGTTGAATATTATCTTCTCTGTTGAATTTTTTGAACCATTGGCGGATTTTTGAGCTTGCATTTTTTGTTACGACAAAATTCAACCAATCGATTTTCGGCATGAATTGCTTTGATGTTAAAATTTCAACAATATCGCCGTTTTTAAGCTTTGTGTCTAATTGTGCAATTCTTCCGTTTATTAAAGCGCCGACAGTTCTGTGTCCTACTTCTGTGTGGATTCTATATGCAAAATCAACGGGTGTTGAGTTTTGCGGAAGGTCAAAAACATCGCCATTAGGAGTAAAAGCAAAGACCTGATCATTAAAAAGGTCAAGTTTCACGCTTTCGACAAAGTCTTTAGCATCGGTTGCGTCTTGTTCAAGCTCCATTACTTTTCTCATCCATGAAAATTGAACATCTTGTTTGTTGCTTGCTTTAATTGAGCCCTGCTCTTTATATTTCCAATGTGCCGCAACCCCGTATTCTGCGATTTCATGCATTTTGTGAGTTCTTATTTGAATTTCTACAGGTTTGTTTTTAGAACCTATAACGGAAGTATGCAAGGAACGATACATGTTTCCTTTAGGCATTGCAATATAATCTTTAAATCTTCCGGGGATTGGCTTAAAGATTTGATGAATTATCCCTAAAACCTGATAACATTCTGCTTCTGTATCTACTATTACGCGAACCGCGGTAATATCATATAATTGGTCAAAAGTAACGTTTAAACGCTTCATTTTGTTGTAAATGCTGTAATAATGTTTCGCTCTTCCTTTGATTGTTACTTTTAATTTGTGTTTTTCAAGTTCGTGTTTAATTTTTTCAATTAATGAATTAACCGTATCATCACGCATTGATTTTGTCTGCGCAACAAGTTTTGCAATTTCGTAATATTTTTCAGGATTTAAATATCTTAGCGATAAATCTTCAAGCTCGGCTTTAATTTTCCCCATCCCGAGGCGGTTTGCAAGAGGTGCGAAGATATCAAGTGTTTCCTGTGCTATTTTTTTTTGTTTTGGCGTTGCCATAAAAGACAGCGTGCGCATATTGTGCAGGCGGTCGGCTAATTTTAAGATGACAATTCTAATATCTTGTGCCATTGCAATAAACATTCGTCTGAAGTTTTCCGCCTGGCGTTCTTCTTTTGATTTAAATTGGTATTTGCCAAGTTTTGTAACCCCTGTTACAAGATTTACAACATCTGACCCGAATTTTTCTTCCATTTCGCTTGCTGTTGTGTCTGTGTCTTCTAAAACATCATGTAAAAAAGCAGCAATTATTGTATCTTTATCAAGTTTTAATCCGACAAGAATCTTGGCAACTTCAACAGGATGCATAATATAAGGTTCTTGTGAAATTCTAAATTGTCCATCGTGGAGTTTTTTTGCCCATTCGTAAGCACAAACAATCTGGTCGATGTCTTCTTTTGTTCTTTTTTGTTTTGTTAATTCTTCTTTAAGTTCTTCAAATACTTTTTGATATGTCATAATTTTCCTGATTTTCTTATATATTATACTACGCATATAGATTTTTATATGAATTATATGTTGTATTTTGATTTTAGTTTTTGATAATATATACATACGATGGAAAATGGCATTAAAAGCATTGACGAATTAAAAGAATTAATCAAAAAGCGCGAAACTTTTAAAATTAATGTAAAGGTAATTGCTAATTCAAAGATTAATTTACTTGATTTTTCAAATGATTTAATTAAAATAAAAATTACCCAAAGGGCAATTGAGGGCAAAGCAAACAAGGCAATTATTGAATTTTTATCAAAAACACTCAATGTTTCAAAATCTAATATAGAAATAGTTTTAGGAGAGAAAACAAACAGTAAAGTGATTAAATTTTTTTAGATTTTTGTAAACTTTTATTAAAATTTTAAAAAATAATAGCACTTTTTAATTTTACGAAAGTTAAATAAAATAACTTGAAACTACAAGAAAGGTTTGAAATGCGTTCTAAGAATAGTGAAAAAGCTTCACTAATAAAAAACGAAATCCAATCACATTTGAATAATATTTCAAATCCGATTGAAAATAATAAAATTTTATCGCTAAACCCGATATCTTTAACAAACAGTTCTGCAAACAGATTATACGGCGGTTATCAAAGCGCGGTTATTAAAAAACAGGACGTTGATTTTAATGAATTAATTAAAATTTTAAATAATTGTTTTACCAATCAGATTGATTCAAATAAAGTATTTTATGAAATAAATGAACAGCTTTCTTCGATTTTGCCGCTAAATTACTGTGCAATAGGTTTATTCAGTGAAAAATCAAATTATTTAAATATTAAATTAATTGATAAAAATGATGCTTCATATAATACAAAATTAATGTTGTCTGAAAATGAAAATCCTGTTGTTGATTCATTTTTAAACAAAAAAATCAATCTTTGTACTAATTCAAACTGTTTAAAATTATCTCAATTGTCTGATGTTGCTAATTCTCCTGCTGTAATTATTCCTTTAACAGTTAGAAGTGAATGTATTGGTGTATTTATTTTTTCTGACAATTGCAACAGTAATTATCTTGAATTTTACAAACTTATCGCCACAAATTTTGCATTTTTACACAAAAATATTCTGCTTTGTGATTTAGTTAATAAAAATACAGATATCGATTCTCTTACAGGTTTATTTAATCATAAAAAACTGCAAGAAGAACTTGCAAGTGAACTTTCTGTTTGTTTAAAATCAGAAAAAGAGCTTGCTTTTTGCATTATTGATATTGCAAACATTACTGAAATCAATAATGAATTAGGACATGCTAAGGGTGATGTTGTAATTAAAGAAGTTGCTAAAAAAATTAAGAAAAATGTCAGAAATACAGATATTGTAGGGCGTTTTGCGGGTGATAAAATTGCAATAATAATGGGTGAAACAAGCGTTGATGAAGCAAAATATGTTTGTGAATTTTTATTATACAACCTTGCTTGTACAATGTTTGATGATTTAGGGCAATTAAAATTCTCATGCGGAATTTCAATGTTTCCTGATTCTACAAATAAACAGGATAAATTAACAACACTTGCAGCACAAGCTTTAACAATTGCCAAAAATAAAAGAAACAAAACAGGGCAATCTGAAATTATTTCAACATCTGATTTTAACTTTTTGGATGATGATGAAGAAGAATTAATCAAACAATTCCACAGTGAAACAATGACATCATCAGAACATATGCTGGATGTTGTTTTGTCGTTGGTTAATACAATAGATGCTAAAGATACATACACAAAAGGTCATTCAAGTGCTGTTTCAAGGTATTCCGAAGCATTGGCGCGCGCATTAAATCTTCCCTCCGATGAAGTAGAAAGAATCAAACTCGGCGCGCTTTTGCATGATATCGGAAAAATAGGAATACCTGAACAAGTACTTAGAAAACCAACACAATTAGATGATGATGAGTGGAAAGTTATGAAACAGCATCCTGCAATAGGCGCAGATAAGGTTTTACAGCCAAATAAATCCCTCCATGATTTAATGCCAATGGTTAAATATCACCATGAGCACGTAGATGGTTCAGGTTATCCTTATGGCTTAAAGGGCGATGAAATTCCGATGTCAGCAAGAATTGTTGCTGTTGCGGATGCATATCATGCGCTTATTTCGGACCGCCCATACAGAAAAGGCTTGAGCGTTAAAAAAGCTTGTGAAATTTTAAAATCAGGCGCAGGAAAACAATGGGACAGAGAACTAATAAGACAATTTATTACAATCGCCCCAAGTTTAGCAACAAATATTTAATTATAAAAATCTTGTGCCGAAATAATATCCAGAACCCATTGATGACATATTTCAGGGTTTGTTGATAAGATTCTTCCGCCTCCGCGTGAAGGGTGTCCGCCCATTGACTGTGCAATTTCTTTTGTTGTTTTTGTTTGGATGTATTTAAAAAGATTTAACAATTCTTCATCTTTTGTGTGAGCGCTTAATCTATAGTTGTCTTTTGCTCTGTAAAAAACAAAGACAGCTCTGACATCATTTAAATTATCATCATTAAAACTGTTGTTTAAAACATCCTGTCTGAAACGGTTTAAAATCCCGCTTGTTTTTGGATTGTCACCTTTTAATTTTTTCCATTCCTTATCATAAGGTGGAATTTCAATATATGCAATTTTTTTATTTTCGGATAAAACAAGCCTGTTTTTTAAAGAATTTTTAAAGGCTTCTTCTTCAGGCGTTAAATCAGCCAGAATATCTATGCTTTTTGCAATTTTTTTAATTTGGCTTTTTGTTAATTTTGATTTTAAATTTTGATAAATTTCAAAGCTGTTTTTATCTTTAATAAATTCCCTGCTTGGTCTTATTGTTCCGCTGCTTCCATCGCAAAAAATAAGAGATTTTTTATTACAATCACTCACAAGCCCGCTAAAAAGCTCATAGCTTTGAGAGTTGGTTATTTCATCACCTGTTGATTCTAAAAATCTGTAAATTATTGCTGTTGCCGATTTTGCACTGGTGTCAACATAATATGAACTTACTGAATCGATGGATGATTTTTCTGTGTGGATATCATTAAAAGACTTGGTTATATAAGTATAATTTCCATCAACTATATCAATATCTGAATGGTGGTCGAATCCGTAGATTTTTTTAGCACTCTGAATATAGTTTGCAATTTGGGGTGAAACTCTGCTTTTTGAGCTGAAATCAACACACAAAACAGGGTTTTTAGGGCGTTTTTCCGGGTTTTTAGATTCTATAAAATCTTTTGCTTGAACAAATTTAAAATTTTTGTTGTGAATATTTAAAGAGTTTAAATCTTGTGAAAGAATTATTTTTGATTTTACACCGTAGGATTCTAAAAATTCTGCCATTGCAAGAGCAGAATTGATTGAATCTTTATCTGTTGTTTCATGGCAGAATATATCAACTTTTTTTGCTTTTGTCAGTTCATTTTTCAAAAAATTTGCTTGATGGTTTGACATTTTGTTTGCGCTAAAGGGTAAATTTTTTTTATAAATATTGTGCGAATTTGTTGTAATTTTCATTTTTTGGCTTTCTTTGTTGTTAATGTTTGTTTGGATTATTTCACCATTTTTAAAATCATTTCCAAATCTTTTTTAAATAAATATCTCGGTGAATTTTCTTCGAGTGAATGGTATCTTAAAAGATAGGACGGGTGGAATATAGGAACAAATTTTCGATTATCAATTTCGTAAATTTTACCACGGGCTTTTGTTATTGTTAATTTTTTATCAAAAACAAAACTCTCTAATGCTGTTGTTCCGACAAGAACGATGATTTTCGGATTTAAAAGTTTAATTTGTTTGTCTAAAAAATGTGCACAGGCAGATTTTTCTTCTTTTGTGGGTTTACGATTTTTTGGCGGACGGCATTTAATTGTATTTGCAATATAAAAGTCGTTTTGATTGTATCCTGTTTCAAACAAAAATTTGCGAAGCAATTGTCCTGCTCTTCCGATAAAGGGAATTCCTGTCATATCTTCGTTTTGACCCGGAGCTTCTCCGATAAACATAATGGGCGCATTTTCGCACCCATCTGAAAAAACTATATTGTTTCTTTCTTTACACAGCTGGCAATTTGAGCATTCCAAAGCTTCTTTTTTTAAAATTTCAAATTGATTTATTGCTGTTGTTGTCATTTTTTATTAATCCTTTTTATATTCAATTTCAAAACCAAATAAACTTGAAACCGATTTGTCATCATGGATTCTTGAAATTGCTTCGCCTAATAGAGGTGCAACGCTTACTTGTTTGATTTTTTTGGGAATTAATGTGTCTTTTAGAGGAATGGTATTTGTAACAATAACCTCTCTAATCGGCGCTTCTTCAAGTCTTTTTAAGGCAGGACCTGAAAAAACAGGATGAACCGCACAAACATAAACGTCTTTTGCGCCTTGTTCTTTTAAAAGCCTTGCCGCTTCACAAATTGTTCCTGCGGTATCAATAATATCGTCAAACATCACACAAATCTTGTCTTTGACATCACCTATAATATTGCAGGCAATTGCGCTGTTGTGTTTATCTCTTCTTTTATCAATAATTGCTAATGGAGCATTAACCTGTTTTGCAAGCGCTCTTGTTCTTTTAACGCCTCCCATATCGGGTGAAACACACACAAGCTCCGAGCCTTTTGTGTCGATTTTTTTGACATAATCAACAATAACAGGGGTTGCGTAGATATGGTCAACAAGGATGTTGAAAAATCCCTGGATTTGTCCTGTGTGTAAATCCATTGCAAGAACCCTTGTAGCGCCTGCCTGCGTTAAAAGGTCTGCGATTAATTTTGCGGTGATTGCTTCTCTTCCGGAGGCTTTTCTGTCTTGTCTTGCGTAGCCGTAGTATGGAATTACGGCTGTGATTGACTTTGCACTTGCTCTTTTAAAAGCATCCAATAAAATTAAAAGTTCAACCAGATTTTCATTTACGGGATTGCAAACAGGTTGAACTATAAAAACATCATCACCTCTGACGGAATCTTGAATTTGAACATATATTTCGCCGTCAGAGAAATTTTTAATGGCGATTGGTTCAAGCGTTGTACCTAAATAATTGGCTATTTCTTGCGCTAAAGGATTATTTGAGCGCCCTGAAAAAAGTTTAATGTCATGTGTGGGCTGGATTTGCTCAATTTTTTTTATTTGTTCTTGAACTTCAAGATTCATTTATTTTTCTCCTTTTTTGGCTTTGACCCAATCTTTAAATTCTTTTTGATGATTTCTTGTTATTGCTAAAGCGCCCGCTGCGACATTTCTTGTAATACAGCTTTGGGCGGCAATAAAAGCATCTTCGTTGATTTCAACAGGGGCAACAAGAACTGAATTTGACCCTATTGAAACATTATCTTTTATTGTTGTTGTGTTTTTTTCTTTGGTGATTGAATTATAATTCGCACATATTGTTCCCGCGCCTATGTTAACGTGGCTTCCAACAATTGCATCGCCTATATATGATAAATGACAAACATTGGAATTTTTTGCTATTTTTGCATTTTTTAATTCGACAAAGTTTCCTATTTTTGAATTTTCTTCAACTGTACAGTTTCCTCTGATGTGTGTCATAGGACCAATTTTGCAGTTTGATGCAATTTTATTTTTTCCGTTAATGTAAGTATTTGGATAAATTATTGTATCAGCGCCAATTTTGGTTTCAGGGGAAATATATGTTGTATCAGGGTCAATTATGATAACACCCTCATCCATTAATTTTTCACAATGTCTTTTGTTCATTATTTTTGTTGCAATTGCCAAATCTTTTTTGGAATTTATTCCGTAAGTTTCAAGATTATCTTTTGCAACATATCCTAAAACCTTAAGTTTAGAATTTTTAGCCCATTTGACAATATCCGTAAGGTAATATTCTCCTTGAGCGTTGTCATTTTTTAAATCAGAAAAAGCATCTTTAATTTTACCCCAATTTAAAAGATAAACGCCTGTATTTACTTCTTTTATTTCTTTTTGTTCTTGTGTCGCATCTTTTTGTTCAATGATTGCCGTTATTTCGTCATTTTTATTTCTGATTATTCTGCCGTATCCGAAAGGATTGTCAAAAATCGTTGTCATAACGGTCAGGTCGCTGTGGTTTGAATTATGATATTCAATAAGCTCTTTTAGGGTTTCGCTTTGAATTAAAGGTGTATCGCCGCAGGTTATTAAGACATTTTCTTTGTAATTATGCAATAAAGGAACAGCTTGCGCTACGGCATGACCTGTTCCTAATTGCTTTTCTTGTAAAACTGCTTTTGTATATTTGTAGTTTTTATTTAAATATTCTTCGACCTCATGTGCCCCATGTCCAATAACAACGATTGATTCTGTTTTATAGTGAAGTTTTTGTATAGATTCAATTACCCAGCCGACCAATGTTTTGGAAAAAATTTCTGTTAAAACTTTCGGGAGGGCTGATTTCATTCTTGTACCTTTTCCTGCCCCCAGAATTATCGCTCTTAATTGCTTTTCCATTTACTTGCCTTTTTTCAAAATTTTCTCACAAAAAACCGAAATTGTGTATAAAAAATATTTATAAAGAAATAAAATTTTACAATTTGGTTTTCTGTGAATCAATTTTACACAAGCTGGTCAAAGATTGCGGCTGTTTCTTTGTCCATGTTTCCTGTTGGTGCTTTTTTGTTTGTATTGGCATTTTTTATTGCGTTTTCGGTAATTTTTTTGAATGTATTCTGTTCCATTTCTTTTTTGGTTGTCAGGCTTTCAAACCGTCTTTATAAGTATCGTAGATTCCCAATTCTCCTTGAGAATTGTATTCTTTATTTTTGTTTGTGTCTATTAAATTAATCTTAAAAGAAGATGCGTATTTTTTGTACGCGATATCAGGCATACCGAATTCTATTTCTTCTGCGCTTGCGCCTGTAGGTATCTTTGCTTCTTTTGTCTTGACAAATAAATCCATCGCAAAAGTAGAATCATCAGGAGTTTGGGTTTCCAGATTTTGTTTTAAAGTGTTAATGTTTCCGATAAGGCTGTCAATTTGCCATTGCGGATTGTTTTCTTTCAATTTTGCAATTTGTTTTGCAGTTCTTTCTTTGTCATAAGAAACTCTTCCTTTGAAAGATACTGAAGTTAATCCGGTGATGTTCATAGTACATCTCCTTTCTTTTAATTTATACTAAAACACAATACCTAGTCTGCATATTTAATTTTACTCCTATAATTATTGAAAAAAATAAAGATTGGTATTTTGTTACAATTGTTAACATCTAAACGAAGTATAATTTTTATGCTAGAATAAAGCTTGAACAGATTGATTTTAAGGATTGGGGAAACTCCTGATGAATGCGTTGGAGATAATTAAAAACAATGTAATTATATCTTTGCAGGCAGCAAAAGGCGAGCCATTGTCTGATGAAAACTGTATAATTGCCCTTGCAAAAACGCTTGTTGAACTTGGCGGTGTAAAAGCCTTGCGCCTTGCGGGCGAGCGGGATATCAAAAATATTAAAAAATTATACCCCGATGTTGTTGTCATCGGAATCACAAAACCCGACATAATTCCGCAAAACTACAAAGAAATTGTTTATATCACCCCGAATATTTCTGATTGCGAAAAAATAATCAATGCAGGTGCTGATATTGTTGCATTTGATGCTACAATGCGCGAGCGGGGCAGGGGCGAAACGCTGGGAGATTTGATTGATTTTGTAAAATCGAAAAATAAGCTTGCAATGGGCGATATTGCAACATTTGAAGAAGCCAAAAATGCGCTCGGTCTTGGAATTGATATCGTTTCGACAACTTTATCAGGCTATACAAAAGAAACTCAAGATAAACCCGACAAACCCGATTTTGAACTTGTCAAAAAAATTAAAGATAATTTGAATATTTTTACAATTTTAGAGGGCAAGGTTTGGGAAAAAGCAGATGTTTTAAGTGCTTTTATCTCGGGCGCTGATAGTGTTGTTGTCGGCTCTGCGGTTACACGTCCGCAGTTAATTGCAAAAAGGTTTTTAAACACCTGTCCTAAAAGCTAAATAACGGAGTTTAAATGGATATTAATAATACAAATAAAAAAGCATTAGCGATTGATATCGGGGGAACTAAAATTTCTTTTGCCTTAATAAATTCAAAAGGCGAAATTTTAAATGAAATCAAAAAAGTTCCAACTCCAAAAAATGCTTTTGAAATTAAAGAAAAATTAAGAGAGATTATTGCCGAATTTGAGCAGGAAGCAGATATTACAGCAATTGCGACAGCGGGTACTGTGAATAATGAAAATAATAAAGTAATTGGTTCAACTGCAAATCTTGCAAGTGGTTATCGTGAAATTGAGTTTTCAAAATTATCTAATAAAAGAGTTTTTCTTGAAAATGATGCTAATTGTGCAGCTTATGCTGAATTTAAGCTTGGAGCTTCAAAAAATACTAAAAATTCAATAATGCTGACCTTGGGAACGGGAGTCGGCGCGGGGATTATAATTAACGAAAAATTATTAAAAGGAAAATCGGGTGCTGCAGGGGAAATGCATTTTAAAATGTCTTTAGATAATAAAAGAAAATGCACCTGCGGGCAATATGACTGCTTTGAAATCTATGCAAGCGGAAACGGCTTAAGGCTGACGGGTGTTGAGGTTTTTGGGCGTGATGATATAACAACTTATGAAATTGTTGAATTGGCGCAAAACAACGACAAAAAAGCAATTTTGACCCTTAAAACCTGGCAGAATTATATAATTCAAGGAATTATCGGACTTCAAAATATTTTTGATGCCGAGTGTTTTGTTTTGTCAGGTTCTATGGAAAAATTTGTTGATGTTAGGAGTGTTGAACAAGCCGTTAATCAAAATATAATAACATCGAAAGTTAAAGTTTATCATGCGAAAATGGGTAATTATTCAGGCATGATTGGCGCGGCACTTTTGGCATTAAATTAGCTGATGATTATTTTGACCTTGAAAGTTTAAATTCATGGTTATCCAGGCTTTTTTGTTTTGTGCTTGTAAGCATCATTTTTTCAGCATCTTCAAGAACTTTAATAATCATATATCCGTTTTCCCCGTCTGAGCGCGGAGTTTTGTTGTTTTCAATGCAATTTAAGAAATGCTGACATTCAAGTTTTAGCGGTTCAATTTCAAGATAATCAAAAACTTCAATATCATTTTGGGAATTTTTCTTGTTATCGTAGACTTTTAATTTACCCTCGGTTAAAGTATCATCCAAAATTGCAGTTGCCTTTTCTCCACGCACAAGTAAACTTACTCTTTTTTGCGGATGAATCCAGCTGTCTGAAACATGTCCGATTATTCCGTCTTCAAATTCAATTGTAATATGAGTTATATCGCAAATATTTTCAAATTCGCTCTCAATACCTACCGCATTTAAAACTTTAATCGGGTTTTTGCCGATAACATGTGCAATCATCGAAACATCATGCGGTGCTAAATCCCACATTACGCTTCTGTCGTTTTTAAAATAGTTGATGTTTAATCTGTCGGATTGAACATATTTAATTTTACCCAAAACTCCTTGAGCAATAAGCATTTTGAGGCGGTTAACCGCAGGATGATATAAAAGCAGATGCCCTACAAGGAGTTTTGTTCCCATTTTGTCTGATAAATCTTTTAATTCCTGAACTTCTTTAGATGAAGTTGAAATTGGTTTTTCAACATAGACATGTTTGCCTTTTAAAATCGCCTTTTTAACAAGGTTAAAGTGCGTATGGCTTGGAGTTACAATACAAAGCGCCTTGATTTCGGGATTATTTAAGATTTCATCGAAATTTTTTGTAATATTGACATCATGATAAAGTTCGGAAACCATGTTTAAGTTTTCATCATCAAGGTCACAAACGCTATGCAGCGCTTTAAGATTATAAAAATTTCTTACAATGTTTCTTCCCCATATTCCGCAGCCAACGACCGCTGTGCATTTGTTCATTTGACTAAAATTCCTTAAATTTTGTTTAATTCCTAAGTTAAAAACGATTTCTAATATAAATTTTAATCAATACAAATTATATAGTCAAATTTTTTTATTAAAACATACAATGTTTATTCTAGCCTGCTTGCATATTTGAAGATAATGTGTTTAATTTTTCGTAAATTATCGCCACACATTCTTCAATACTTAATCCTGTGTTTTCGCTTAATTGCTCAATTAACGGAGTGGGAAGTATTTCAATTAATTGCTGTGCATTTTCAATATTTTTTCCTGAATTTGCAACTTGAACCAATTGGTTTATTGTATTTTGATTTTCAGGAAGCATTAAAGCGCCTGTGTTTTCAAAGGCTGTATATTGAGCCGAGTCTTTTTTGACCAAATGCGGAATTTCTGCTGCAGCTTTATTTGCTTGATTGGAAGCTCCTGCTTCATTGTTAAAAGAGGCAATAACATTGCCGTTTTCGTCTAAAACGTCATATTTTGTTATTGTTTCAGCCTCCGTTGAGGCAAATTCTTTTACCTGGTTAAATGTTCGCATGCCTGCACTTAAACCGGATGTGCCTCCTGAAAGACCTCCGTATTTAGCTCCGGATAGTGCATCGTGTTTAATATCTTGTGCTTTAAAGGAGTTTCCTTTGATGTTGTCTGTCATTTTTTCAACTTGCTTTAAGCTTGTTTTGGCAAATGCTCCCGTAAAAGCACCTGCAATAAAGCCGCATACCCCGCCGACAACCGCACCTGCGGCTGTTCCTGCCCCGGGGACTGCACTTCCTAAGGCTGCCCCCGCTGCAGAGCCGGCTTTTATACCTGCTAAACCACCTGTAAAAATTGCGCCGAAAGTCGTTGTTTTTTCAACCAGGTTATGTTGTTTGGTTTTATAAGTGTTTATTTTTTCTTGAATTTTATTAAGTTCTTCTTGTGTTAATGTTTCACCTTTTTCGTATCGGGTTAAGAGTGTTTCAATTTCTGAATTTATTTTGTTTGAACTATATTGTGTTTTAAACAGGTTTTTTATTCCGTTTATTGCTTTTCCAAAAATACCTTGTTTGTCTTTTGTTTCTTGCCAGTCGGTTTGGAGTGTTCTAAGTTGTTCTTGCATTGTTGGTTCTGTGGGTTTTTCTTCTTGTGTTTCAGGTTCTTTACTTGGTGCTGTTTCTTCTTTTGCTACTTCCGCTGCTTCTGTTTCCGCTTCTATTGCTTCTTCTGCTTCAGCTTCAGCTTCAGCTGCTTCTGCTGCGCTTAATTGTACGGCTTCAAGATTTTTTAAACTTATCTTTTTATCAATTGAATCAAGGAGTTTTTGATATTCTTCAAGGCTTTCGTTGTCTAATGAAGCATTTTTATATTCTTCCTGAAGATTTAAAAGAGAGTCTTTCAAATTTTCAAGAGTATCAATTGTGTTTTCATTCCCGCTTAAAGTTTCTTGTATAACTTCATTTGCTTGTTTTATTGTTTGTTCAACAGGCATCAAAATTTCTTTGTCTGCAAGCAAAACAGTATCATAATTCCCGTTTTCATCTTTTTGTGCGTTTAGCTCAATTATTTCATTCATAACACGAGCTATTTCTTCGCTGCTTGCATCAGAATCCAGACTGTTTGCTGCTATGTTCCAGTAACAATCATTATTTTCGCCTTTCGGGGCTTCTTTCCATTTTGTGGTTTTTATATGACCTATGTTTTGAAAATTATTACCTATTGATTCCATGTCGGTTACCTTTTTTAGTAGTCTTTTACTCCTGTTTTAAGGAACTGCTGTTTGCCGGATGTTTTGAATAACTGTTTGCTGCTATATTCCAATAACAGTCGTTTCTATCTTCTTGTTTCGGGGCTTCTTTCCAACTGTTTACCGTTACGTGTCCAATGTTTCCGAAATTGCTGTTGATTAAAACCATGTCCACACACCTTTTATATATTTACCTTACAAAATGATATATCGTTATTTATTTTTTCTTCTTTAGTATTTTTTGTTTTTTTAAAAAAAATTTTTACAAAAATTTACAAATTTAATATTAAACATGTTTGTGTTAGCATGTTCTTATGAAGAGTAGAACATATTTGCTTAATTGTCCCGTTGATTTGTTGGAGAGTAGTGAAGCGATTGAAATTGCAAATAATGCCATCAAAGATGAGAAGAATAATTTTCATATTGTAACGATTAATCCTGAAATGATTATGAATGCGCAGAAAAAACCTGATTTTTTGCATGTTATTAATAATTCTGATTTGAATATCATGGATGGCGTCGGAATTCGTCTTGCGCTTAAATTTAAGGGTATTAATAAAAAACAAATAAGAGGAGTTGACTTTTCGCGCGGGCTTATCAAGCTTGCTGCAGATAATAATTATCGAATTGCTTTTTTGGGAGCAAAAGAAGAGATAATCAATAAAACAGTTGAAAATTTTAAAAAGGAATATCCAACACTTGATATTGTTTATTTTCATAACGGATATTTTCAAAACGAAGATAAAATTTTTGAAGATTTGAAAAATGCCAATCCTCAAATTCTTCTTGTGGCTTTGGGTTCTCCTTATCAAGAAGAAATTATTGTTAAATTGAAAAATATCTTAAAAAATTGTATAATGATAGGCGTAGGCGGAAGTTTTGATGTTTTTTCAGGCGTTGTTAAGGAATCTCCGTATATTTTTAGAAAATTAGGTTTAGAATGGCTTTATAGAACCGTTTGCGACCCTAAAAGATTTAAGCGGATATTTCCTGTTTTGCCAATATTTCTAATAAAGTGTATAATGGAAGCAATGTTTAAGAAAGGCTGAGAATTTGAAAGAGTTTGCCAAAAAAGTAAGAAGTGACATTATAAAAATGATTCATAACGCAAAATCCGGTCATCCGGGCGGAGCGTTTTCGTGTGTTGATATATTGTCGGTTTTGTATAAAAAAGTTTTAAATATTCCTCTGGATTGGGACAAGGCGGTTAATTTTAATTTAAGAGACAGATTTATTTTGTCAAAAGGTCATGCAAGCGCTGCTTTGTATGCGGTTTTGGCAAATTGCGGTTATTTTCCCGTTGAGCTTTTAAACGGTTTTCGGATTTTGGGTTCTAAATTACAAGGACACCCGTCTTCACGTACAAATCTTGCAGGGATTGAAGTTTCGACAGGTTCTCTCGGGCAAGGGCTTTCAATTGCTGTTGGTTTAGCCTTAGCATTAAGATTAGATAAGGTGAAATCAAAAGTTTTTGTGCTTTTAGGTGACGGAGAGCTTCAAGAAGGCAGCGTTTGGGAAAGTTTGATGAATGCAAATAATCAAAAACTTGATAATTTGATTGTAATAATCGATAAAAACAGATTGCAAATCGATGGTTGTACAGATGAAGTTAAAACACTTGAACCTTTAGATGAAAAACTTGAAGCTTTCGGCTTTAAAACCATAGAAATTGATGGGCATAATTTTGAAGAAATTGAAAAAGCGCTTATCGAAGCAAGAAATTCCAATAAATTATGCGCAATCATTGCAAACACAATCAAGGGAAAAGGCGTTTCATTTATGGAAAACAATGTATCATGGCATGGCAAAGCGCCAAATGACGAACAACTTGCGCTTGCTTTGGAGGAATTAAATGCTGGCTAAATTTGAAGAAGTTAAATCTCCAAGAAATACTTACGGTGAAACACTTGCTGAATTAGGGGCAAAAAATCCTAATATTGTTGTTTTGGATGCGGATTTATCATGTTCTACCCAAACGGCAAAGTTTAAAAAGGCGTTTCCTGAACGTTTTTTCAATTGCGGAATAGCAGAACAAGACATGATGGGAACGGCAGCAGGTCTTGCTTATGGCGGCAAAACAGTTTTTGCAAGTACATTTGCAATGTTTGCAACAGCAAGATGTCTGGATCAGATTAGAAATACAATCTGTTATTCGAAATTGGATGTTAAAATAGTTGCAACCCATGGCGGAATTACCGTTGGTGAAGACGGTGCATCACATCAGGCTTTGGAAGATATTTCCTTGATGCGTTCAATTCCTGAAATGAAAGTTATTGTTCCTGCTGATTGCCGTGAAGTAAAACAGGTTATTGAATTTGCTGCAAATACAAAAGGACCGATGTATATCAGAATCCCCAGGACGAATCTAAAAACAATTTTTGATGAAAATTATAAATTTAATTTTAGTTCAGGCATAAAATTAAAAGACGGTAAAGATGTCACAATTGTTACAAACGGCGAAACTTTAATTGAAGTTTTAAATGCGGCGCAAAGTCTTTCTACAATCGGGATTGATGCGGAAGTTTTGCATTATCCTGTTGTAAAGCCTTTTGATCATGTTGTTTTAAAAGAAAGCGCCCAAAAAACAAACAAAGTCATCGTTGTTGAAAATCATAGTATAATTGGCGGTTTGGGTTCTACGGTTTGTGAGGAATTATCAAGAAAATATCCTTGTAAAGTTTATAGAATCGGAACAAAAGACACATTTGGACAATCCGGAGAACAAAGACAGTTAATGGAATTTTACGGTTTGACTGACAAAAAATTACATACAAAAATAATTGAATATATGGACGTAAAATGATAGTACTTAGAGATTTAGTTAAGCAATATAAAAATAAATACGCGCTTCGCTGTGTTAATCTCCATATCCAGCCGGGGGAGTTTGTCTTTCTGGTCGGTTCTTCGGGTGCAGGTAAATCAACATTGATGAAAATGCTTTATCTTGAAGAACGCCCGACAAGAGGAAATGTTTATGTTGCGGGAATTGATATCGGAAATCTTGCGCCGAGCAAAATTCCAAGTTTGAGAAGATGTATGGGGATTGTGTTTCAAGATTATAAGCTTTTGCAAAACCATACAGTATATGATAATATTGCTTATGTTACAAGAACCATGGGTATTTCATCCAAAGAAATTGAATCAAGAGTTATAGGGGCGCTCAAAGTAGTCGGATTGGAAGATAAATATAAATCCAAGCCCTGTGAATTATCAGGCGGCGAACAGCAAAGGGTTTCAATTGCGCGTGCGATTGTTAACGGCCCTCCGTTATTAATTGCAGACGAACCCACAGGAAACCTTGACCCTAAAAATTCTCTGGAAGTTATGCAGATTCTGGAACAAGTTAATCAAAGAGGAATAACAATTCTTGTTTCAACGCATGATCAGGCAATGGTTAATTATTTCAGAAAAAGAGTTATTACTCTTGAACATGGTCAAATTATAAGAGATATGTTAGCAGGAACTTATGATTAATAGAAAACCTAAAAATTATACAATAAAACAAAAAGTTAAATCCCGTATTCCAAAAGATTGGCTTAGCGAGATTAGAATTACATATAGAATTATAATCGAAACAGTTAAAGCAATAGCCCAGACAGGACTTGTTAATTTGGCAATTATTACAACAATAGCTGCAATTTTAACGATTTTCGGTTCAATTTTCAGGGTGACTTTGTCTTTAAATTCTTTTGCTTCTACTATGGGTTCGGCTTTGGAAGTAAGCGCTTATTTGACCGATAAAGCAGACGTTAACGAAACAATTGCAAAGGTTCGCGCGCTTAACCATGTTAAAAAGGTTACTTTTGTTTCAAAGGAACATTCATGGGTTGAATTAAAAAAAGAAATTGATGTTCCTGATATTGATAATCCTTTACCAAATACACTTCATGTGAAACTTGATGATACAAAAAATATTAATGCAGTTATTCTCGATTTGAAAAAAATTCAAGGCATCAACGATACAAGTTATGCCAAAGATTTGGTGCAGAAATTTGAAATGATTAATGCAATTATTAATACTGCAACGTTTGTTTTTGTGATTATTGTCTGCATGCTGACAATTGCAATAATAAATTCTACAATTGAGCTTGTAATTCAATCCCGCAAAGAGGAAATTGAAATCATGCGTTTGATGGGGGTTTCAAATTGGTATATCAAAACGCCATTAATACTTCAAGGAGCAATATATGGCTTTTTAGGGGCATTAATTGCAATAATTCCGATTGATATTGTGCAAAATTATATCATCAAAATACACGAATTTTTCATGATTCAAATAAACCCCATGGCACAATTTGCCGTATTATTTAGTGTATTAACATTGGGAGTTACGTTTAGTTCTGTTGGCAGCTTCCTTAGTATTAAAAAACATTTACAGGTATAAAATTTATGAACATGAACAATTCAAACCCTGATAAAATAGACCCGCAAAAACTTGTAGAGGAATATAAAGATATTCCTCCGATGCCTAATGTTATGGTTAAGGCTTTGAGTGTTATTAAAAACCCTACAACGGGAATTGCGGAACTTGCAAAGATTATGCAGGTTGACCAATCTATTGCAACAAAAACCTTAAGCCTTGTCAATTCAGCTTTTTACGGTTTTCGTCAGCAAATAACTTCAATTAATAAAGCACTTGTGATTCTGGGGATGATGAAAGCAAAAAATATCATCATGAGCTTAGCACTAAAGCAAATGATGACCGCGCAAGGTTCAAGAGATTTATGGGAACATTCAATCAGATGTGCTGTTGCATGTGAAATTATTGCAAAAGAGTATAAAATTATAAATCCTGATGATGCTTTTGTTATTGGTTTTTTACATGATATTGGAAAAATGCTTTTAAATTCAAAAAATCCTTTAAAATATTCAAAAGTAAGATACTTAGCCCAACAGGGAAACACAGGGCTTGTTGAACTTGAAGATGTGCAATTTGGAACAAACCACTGCATTTTAGGTGCATACATATCTAAAAAATGGCAATTACCTGTTATTTTAACAAATTGTATACGATATCACCATGATCCGTCGCAAAGTTCTTTGCCTACGGTTTGTGGAATTGTATATTGTGCTGACAGATTGGTAAAATCAACAATGCCTGCGCCGATTTTTGAACAAAAAGTTTTATCAAAACTGGATTTTACAATCGCTGACCCTGCAACGCTTAGAGAAACAATCCTTGCTAAAGCGTCAATTTT
>CAPYQR010000010.1:6832-20680 GCA_948742005.1 uncultured bacterium | reverse complement strand
CAATTCTTAATTTTGATTCTTTTAACTCAACTTCACTCGCAGCCCCTACTTCGATAACCCCGCCTTTAGGGTTAACAGGGTAAATGTTTCCGTTAAATTTATATTCTTGTAATCTTTTCATAATATCTGAACCAATAGTGTGCTCTTTGGTTGAAGCACCAATAACAGCTATTGATTTAGGTTTCATAATTTTACTTAGCATGTTTTGTCCTTTCCTCTTTATGATTTTTATGTTTAGTATCCGTTTTTGATAAATTCCCTTGCGCGAAAATCCGCCCCCAGAGATTTTGCTATTTTTTCACAACGCTCAACATCGATTTCGTAACCCGGGACGTTTGCAACGACACTTGCTGTTGTTTTGATTTTTTCTTCAACGCAGGCTCTTATGAATCTTTTTACTTCTTCATAAGCATTTTCAATTTTAGGATTTGAAATTTTATTGTACATTTCTTCATTCTGCGCATTTAAGCTAACCGAGATAAAATCAACCAAAGGCGCAAGCTCAAGTGCTGTATTTCTTTTATGAATCGCGTTAGCATGACCGTTTGTGTTGATTCTTATTTTAATATTTTCAAAATTTTGCTTGATATATTTTGCAATTTCAATAACTTCGTTAATTTTAATCAAAGGTTCACCATATCCGCAAAAAACAATTTCAGCGCTTTTTGAAATTTTTTCTTTGTTTTCAATAAGTTGTTCAATTACATCATTTGCTTTTATATTATCGTCATCAAGCCATAATTTAGCCCCCTGCACATCTTCTTTTTGCTCGCGTAAACAGAAAGCACACCTGTTGGTGCAAGAGTTTGTCATATTTATATATGGCTTATTATCTAAAAAATATAATAAATTTTCTTTATTTTTAAGCATAATACCAATTAATTAAAAGATTTATTTCTTACAATATAAATTGTAACTCTAACAATTTTTTAAAACAATGGGGATTTTATTTTTTCTCTGTGATATAATTAAAGCGAAAAAAATGGAGAAAATAAAGTTGTACGATTTTAATTGTGATTTAGCGCAAAGCTATGGTGTTTATAAAAACGAAGTTGAATTTGAAATTGCAAAATATGCAAGCTCTGTTAATATCTCGGCAGGATTCCATGCAGGCGACCCTGTTTCAATCAGAAGAGCACTTTTATTTGCCCGAGATAATAATATTGCGCTTGGTGCACATGTCGGCTATTGTGATATTGCAGGCTTTGGCAAAAGAAAAATGGAACTTGATGATGAAGAATTAAGCGCTGTTATAATTTATCAAACAGGGGCAATAATTGCTTATGCCAAAACTCTTGATTTAGAAATTGAACAGGTAAGATTCCACGGTGCTCTAAAAGATAAAATTAATAATGATGAACAAGGGACAATTGTTGCGGCAAATGCAGTTAAAAAAGTTTCTGCCTGGCTTAATGTTATTGTTCAAAATGTCCAAACAAAAGAAATTATGAATAATATCGGAGTTAAAACTGCTCTTGAAGCGGAATTTGACTCAACAAGCTCAATAAGACAAATTAGGGAACTTGATTATAAAGTTGATACGATTCATTTTAAAACTCTTGAAGATATAAAAAGGGCTTATGATATAATTAAACCCACCCCGATTAACTATAACAGGGTTCAAAGTCAAATTTAGCAAATTTAGGAAGTGAACACAGATGAGAATGTTTAATAAAAAAGTCAAAATGCCAAAAGATGCAATTTGGCTTTTGCCCGGGATTAAAATAAAACGCTGGTTTCTTTTGAGTATAATCGGTTCGGTTATTGCGGTTGTCGGGTTTACTTTTGTTTTAAAGCTTGAACCTTTATTTTATTTTGTTAAAATCGCAAAAGATATTTTTAAAAATACTGCACCCGAGCCTGTCGGAGTTGTTTTAATTGTAATCGGCGCGCTGTTTTTTATGCTTGCATGGAAAAAGACTAATGTTTTAATGTTTGATAAATCCGACATTGCTCTTTTGAGGTCAAAAGAATCAATGGGCGAAGTTTTATATCGTAAAATGAAATTAAACCACGGCCCTAAAATCGTTGCAATCGGCGGCGGGACGGGATTATCGATGCTTTTGCGCGGAATTAAAAAAATTACAAATAACATAACAGCAATCGTAACAGTAGGGGATGACGGCGGTTCTTCAGGCAGATTGCGTGAACAAATGGGCGTTTTACCCCCCGGAGACATAAGGAATTGTATTGCAGCACTTGCAGATGATGATGACATTGTTACAAAATTATTTCAATATCGTTTTAAAACGGGCGAGGGCTTGGAAGGACACAGCTTCGGCAATCTTTTTATTACTGCTATGACGGCGATTTGCGGCGATATGGTAAGTGCAATTAAGGAATCTTCTAATGTTTTATCGATTCGCGGAAGAGTTTTGCCTGCAACATGTGATGATATGAAATTGTATGCCAAAATGGAAGATGATTCAATTGTCCGCGGCGAAAGCAACATTCCTGAAGCCGGAAAAAAAATCATGCAGCTTTGTTGCGACCCTGCTGATTGTAAAGCAACGGCAGATACGGTTGAAGCGATAATGAATGCGGATTTGATAATTTTAGGCCCGGGAAGCTTATATACATCAATTATTTCAAACTTTTTAGTAAAAGATATAACGCGCGCGGTCTGGAAATCTAAAGCGAAAAAGATTTATGTCTGTAACGCTATGACACAGGTTGGAGAAACTGATAATTATTCAGTTTCAGACCATATTAAGACAATTTTTGACCATGTTAGAATGAATGATATTGACGATTCCAATAAAAACTTCTTTGATGCAGTTTTAGTCAACAGCTCAATGCCTCAAAATTTGGCTGAAAAATATGAACAAGCAGGTTCTTTTCCTGTTGATATTGATATGACGGAATTAAGAAAGTTAAAAGTAGAAGTTGTTGAACGTGCGCTTTTAGAGGATAATAAAGAAGGGTATGTAAGACATAATTGTTCAAAAGTTGCAAAAGCAATTTTTTATTGGTATAAAAGGTCATGTAAAAAATCAAAAAAACAATAAAACTTTTAAATATATAAATTGCCATAAACAAACGAAGTAAACAACAAAATAAGAGCTATAATAAAATGCGAAAAAGTATTCAAAAAATTCAAAACTACAAAAAAGAAAATAAAAAAATCACCGTTTTAACTGCCTATGATTATTCAACCGCAAAATATCTCGACGAAGCGGGATTGGATATTGTATTAATCGGCGATTCTTTAGCGCAGGTTGCGCTGGGGCATGAAAATACCACTGATATCGGCATGGATGAAATGAAAATTTTCACCCGCGCTGTTTCGCGCGGAGTTCAAAATGCGCTTGTTGTGGCGGATATGCCATTTATGAGCTTTCAAATTGATAAAAAAGAAACAATGAAAAATGCCTGTGAGCTTATAAAAGCAGGAGCAAACGCTGTTAAAATAGAGGGAAGCTCGGATTTGGTAATTGAAACAATTAAATTTCTTACCCAAAACGGCATTCCTGTTATGGGGCATGTTGGTTTTACTCCTTTGAGTATTAATACAATCGGCGGACATAAAATCCAGGGAAAAGATGCTTCAAGAACTGTTGAAATTTTAAACGAAGCTTTGGCTCTTGAAGCGGCAGGGTGTTTTTCGCTTGTATTGGAATTAATGCCTCTTGAATCTGCTAAATTTATTACAGAAAAATTACAAATTCCGACAATCGGAATTGGTGCAGGCAAATATTGTGATGGACAGGTGCTTGTTTTGGATGATATTTTGGGAAAATATGACAGATTTAAGCCAAAATTTGCAAGACAATACACAAATTTAAAAGAATTAATTTTTAATGTTGCAAAAATGTTTGCAGCAGACGTTGAATCCGGCGCATTTCCCGCTGGCGAGGAATCTTTTTTACTTGATGAAGAAGAAAGGGTAAAGCTTGAAAATCGTTGATAACATTAAGGATTTAAAAGAAGAAATTAAAAACATAAAAGCAAAAAATGCTATTTCTATAGGACTTGTTCCTACAATGGGCGCACTGCATTCAGGGCATGAATCTTTGATTAAAAAAGCAGTAAGTCAAAACGAGAATACCGTTGTTTCGATTTTTGTAAATCCGATTCAATTTGGCGTAAATGAAGATTTGGATAAATATCCGCGTCAATTTGAAAAAGATATTGAACTTTGCGAAAGAAACAAGGTTTCTCTCGTTTTTGCGCCGAAAATTGATGAAATGTATGAAGATATCAAAGACAATTTAACTTTGATTTATCCTCCTTATTCTTTGGTTGATATGCTTTGCGGAAAATCCCGTCCCGGGCATTTTGACGGGGTTTGCAGCGTTGTGGCAAAATTATTCAACTTAACAAAAGCAAATAAAGCCTATTTTGGCAAAAAAGATGCACAGCAGCTTTTTATTATTCAAAAAATGGTTAAAGATTTGAATTTTGATGTTGAAATTGTTCCTTGTGAAATCGTTCGTGAATCGGACGGGCTTGCGTTATCGAGCAGGAATAAATATTTAACCGATAATGAACGTGAAATTGCTTTAAATATTTCAAAGTCTTTATTTTCAGCCCGCGAATTATATAAAGCAAAAACCGCAACAAAACGCGCAATTATTGATAATTCGTTGAAATTAATGAATGAGCTTGATGTTGAATATATTGAATTTGTTGATAAAAAAACATTCAAAATTCAAGATGAAATTAACGATAACACTTTGATTTTAATCGCGGCAAGAACACCTGAATCAAAAACAAGGTTGATTGATAATTTGGAAATTTAGGGCAATTTTTTTCTTTCACATGTTTTATTAAATTATGATTAATAATATTCAAAATACTCAATTTTTGCCTCAAGCTCAGCAATATAAATATAATTCTACAAATTCAATAAAACCGCAGGGCAAAAAATTAAATATTTATTATTATAACGATACCCATGGAAATTCGGATTCAATGGCGGGAATTGTCCATAGTGCTAAGATTTTTAAGCAAAAAAATAATTTAGATAAAGATACTGTAAGCTTTGTTTTATCTGCAGGAGATAATGTTTCAGGCTCGGATAAAGAAAAAAACAGTTTTATTTTTAATTTAATGCAAAATATAATGGGGGTTGATGTTTCAGCTGTAGGAAACCATGAAATGGATGGCGGTGCGGCTGGTTTTAGCGATATCATAAAAAATAAAAAGATAAATTTTGTTGCAACAAATGTTGAATATGAACAAGATAATCCCATGCAAAATCAGGTTAAAAAATCAATAATTAAAGAACAAAACGGCGAAAAAATTGGTTTTATTGGAACAATGCCTTCAGATTTTGCTCTTCGCAGCCAAAAAGAAGCTTCAAAGGGTATAAAAGTTCAGGATTTTGAAAATACGATTTTAAGCTTGCAAAAAGAAATTGATAATCTTAAAGCGCAAGGAATTAATAAAATTGTTCTTATGTCGCACAGCGGCTATGAAGTTGATGTTGAAACAGCAAAAAGACTTGATGGCGTTGATGTTATAATAGGCGGACATTCGCACAGCGTTGTTAAAGATGCTAAATTAGAAGAAAATGTCGTTATGTCAAAAGCAAACGAGCCTGTTATAATTACACAAGCAGGAGAAAACGGAAAATATTACGGCATTTTAGAAGCCGAATTTAACGATAACGGTGTTATTACAAAAGTCGGAAACAAAGTTTTTGACAGTCCGTCAACTTCAAAAAGCCCAATAATTGAGGCAATTAAAGAAAAACAGCTCGGTAAAAGTGAAGAGATTGCAATAATTTCACAAATTGACCCCATGCCTGAAAACAGGCGAAATGCGCCTTGCGCTTATACGGATTGGGTTGCAGATTCAATGCGTGCACAATTAAAAACAGATATTGCAATAGTTAACGCTGCAAATACTAGAAAAGTTCCGCATGCAGGAACTCTAACAAGAAGAGATGTTAAGGAATCTTCCCCTATGAACAACTCTTTAATCAAAACAACCTTGACGCAAAAACAAGTAGTTGATGCTATAAAACAAGCATCAATTGAAACTATGAATGATGAAGAGGGTGTTCCCGGGCTTTTGCATTTGAGCGGTGCGAGATATAAAATTGATAAACAGGGAAATCTTTTAGAATTATTTATTCAAAACAAAAAAGGTAAAGAAGAAAAAATCGATATAAATAATCCGTCAGATAAAATAACATATAGTGCAGTATTTGATAATTTTGTTGCAAAGGCTGATGGCGAATATCCTCATCTTGCGCCTTTAGAAAACGTCAAGGTTGAAGAATTTAATTATGATAAAGATGAGACCATGGCTAAGTATTTAAAAAATCGCAAAGATAAAAATAACTTAGTTATTACTGATGATAAAAGAATTGAAATAGTATAAACATTAAAATTGATGCGCACAAACAATAATAGCCGAAACATTTAAAACTGATTTTTGAAATTAATTGCATGAAATATTTAATGCAAAGATAACCTGCGATAAATGAGGTTAAAAAGCCCAGAAATATTGCTTTTAAGTTAAAGTTCATAATCTGTGTGAAATCAAGCTCCATTAAAGGATAAATTAATGAAGCAAGGAATATTACAGGAATACTCATTAAAAAAGAAAACCTTGCCGCTTGATATCTTTTTAATCCGCAAAAAAGCGCAGTAGAAATTGTCAAGCCACTTCTTGAAAACCCGGGAAAAACAGCAAGCCCTTGCGCTATTGCAATTAAAATTACGGTTTTTAGGTTTAATTTTTTATCTCCCTTATAGAATTTTTCACTTATTAATAAAATTAACCCTGTAACAAAAAGGAAAAAACAGATAAACCTAGGCTTTAGAAGTAAAAATTGGACTTTTTCTTTTAAAAAAAGCCCGATGATTCCTGTTATTACAGTTGATAAAATAATATATAAAACAAGTTTAAAATTTTTATTTTCTGTTTTGGCTTGGGGTTTTGTTAATTTTAATTTTGTTTCATTTATAAAATCAATAAAAATATTTTTTAAATCTTTGAAAAAATATATAAAAACGGCAAACAAGGTTGCTAAATGCACTAATATATCAAAGAAAATTTCCTCCTGATTTATTGTTTGCGCACTAAGGTGTGTTTTTGTGATAAGTGAATATAATTCATTAGAAAAAACAATATGTGCTGAGCTTGAAATCGGTAAAAATTCGCTCAAACCTTGAATTGCTCCTGTAATAACTGCTTGCAGTGTCTGCATTTTTGTTTTTCCTTGTTTTATATTTGAATTATTTATTCAAAGTAGCTTGCTCTTGAAGTCGGCGTTTCCCAGACATCTACCCTTGAAATTGAATTTATTTTTTCTTTTAGTGTATAGAATATAAATTTTGCAATAAATTCGCTGCTGGGGCTTTGAGTTTTGAATTCTTCAAGTTCATTTAAATCTTTATGGTCAAGATATTCCATTGTTTCGTTAACTGTTTTTTTTAATACTTTAAAATCGATTAAAATATTTGATTTGTCGAGATTTTCGCCCCTTGCTGTCACTTCAACTTTCCAGTTGTGTCCGTGTTGGTTTTCACATTTGCCTTTATAGTTAAGCAAATGGTGCGCGGAGGAAAAATTTGTTTCTACTTTAACTTCGTACATAAATTCATCTTAGCATGAAAAAAATAAAGATTGAGTTAAATAAAAGTTAAATTTAAGTTAAATTTTGCAAATAAATTAAATGTTTTAAATACGCTTAATATTGCTTTATGATAAAATTTATATATGGAACATGCTTTTTGTCAAAAAGTTTTTTATTCGGATACAGATGCCTATGGTGTTGTTTGGCATGGAAGTTATCTTCGCTGGCTGGAGATGGGGCGTGTCTATTATTGTGAAAAATGCGGTTTATTTTTGCGTGAGCTTGAAGCGCAGGATATTGTTATGCCGGTTGCTGAAATGAATGTAAAATATAAGCAATCAGCAAAATTAGACGATAATATTTTAATTAAAACAAAAATAACTTCTACAGGAAGATTTTACATTGATTTTTATCAGGAAATTACTGATGAATCGCAAGAAAAGACGTACATTGAAGCAACTTTTAGGGTTGTTGCAATAAACAAAGGTGGAAAATTATATAGGAGTTTACCTGAACAAATAAAAAAAGCTTTTAATTAAGCGTTTGTTCGGTATTTAATCTGTTTTTCAGATAAATCGGGAATTAATTTTTAATTTAGTTCCCGATTTTAATTTTAGTTCCCGCTATATACTACAACCTTGTTTCTTCCTGATTCTTTAGCGTTATATAAAGCATTATCTGCGCGCTCATAGAGATTTTGAGGAGATTTATCGGATTTTTTAAATTCACTTACCCCAATTGAAATTGTTACGCTGATTTCTTTAACATTTTCAATTTTATATTCTTCAATATTTATTTTTTTGTTTTCGACAGCTTTTCTTAACCTTTGAGCAACTACAAAAGCTTCCTCGGGATTTGTCTGCGGAAGTAAAAATATAAATTCTTCTCCACCGTAACGCGAGGGGATGTCAGATTCTCGAAGCTCTTTTTTTATTGTTTTTGCGACCGTCTTTAAAACGCAATCACCAACAGCATGTCCATAGGTATCATTAACTTTTTTAAAAAAGTCAATATCTGACATAATACAGCAAAGGGGCTGGTTTTTTCTTTTTGCGCTTGCGGTTGTTTCTTTTAAGCGTTTTTCAAATTGATGACGGTTATTGTAGCCTGTGAGCGCATCAAGCGTTGCATATTCTAAAACTTTAATGTATGATTTTGCGCGCTCAAGCGTAACTTGCGCCTGGGATTTTATTTCTTCAAGATATTCAATTTCTTTTGATGTTATTTTATCTGTATGGTTATACGCAACAATTGCGCCATAGGGCTTTGAATCAATAATCAGCGGGAAAATTCCCATTTTTCCGTCTTGTTTTATAATTGTCTGTGATTTCGGGGTGATTTCTTCTAAATAATCGTAAATTTTATTATCAAGGCATTTAGAAGGCCAGATTAATTTATATTCTTTTTTGTTTTTATTTCTGATAAAAATATAAATCAAATGTTCAAAAATAAATTTATCAATCATCTCACCCATAATTGGCAGAATATAATCAAGTTCATATTGTGTTTCGGTTATTTTTGCGATGTTTCTGACTGTTTGATGGAAACGCGAAGAGATTTTTATTTGTTCGTTGTTTTTTAAAATTATACAAAGCATTGATATTTGTTTTGCACTTAAGGATAAAATTTTAAAGAATTCGTTGTTTTCTTTTATTTTTTCTCGCGCTATGATTTTTGCAATTCCAAGAGTTTTGTTTTTTTGCGCAAGAGGAAAATATAAAATATTTTCTTTAATTTTAAAGTTGTTTTTTTTCGTTAAAAAATCATCAAAAATTTCCTGTATTTTTTCATCCTCGCGCTCAAGTGAAAGATTTTCCCAGGGTTTTAGGAAGTCTTTCAGCCGATATGAATATTCATCAAGCAAAAAAAGCTTGATTTCTTCAATTTGAAAAAAAATATTAAGGCTTTTTTTTAAACCTTGAATCAAAGATTCTCTATCTTGAATATTTTCACAGCAATTAATTAATGAATTTGAAAAATCATATAATGTTTTAAAATCCAATTATAAATCCCCCATAAAAAGCTTTCTATTGGCGCAAATTGAAAAATGTTCAATTAATTCTTCTTCACTTGATTCATCGAGCAAAAGTTTTCCTGCTTTGTATTTTTGCTGCGAGAGCATTTGTTCATCTTTTTCTTTTATTTTTTTATAATATTCGTCAGATGAATTAATTGCAATCTTTTGGTTAACGTCAGATAATACATCGTAAATATACCTTGTTTTGACATTATCTCCAATTGAATCAAGCAATAATCCTGCTTTTTTAAATTCAATTGAAGCGCCTTCAAAATCTTTTAAATCATTTAACAAAACCGCCAGATTAAAATGCGCTTCATATTGCAAAGGCTCTAATTCCATTGCTTTACAGTAATAATACCCTGCGCTTGTTGAATTTTTAAGAAGCTGGTGAATTAAACCTAAGTTATAATTAGAATTATAAGAATTAAGTATTTTAACCGCTTTTTCATAAGAATCTGATGCTTTAATTAAATATACATCTCTTGTTGAGGAATTTAATCCTGCAAGTAATGATTTTGTCCTGTATGCAAGACCCATGTTGTAATAAGCAACGCCGAGGTTGTGATTGTATGATTTTTTATTATCAACAAGAAAAGGGATTTTGATAAATTTCGGCTGGGTTTTGATTACTTTTTGATATTGTTCAATTGCTTTATCCGTTTCATAAGTCTGTGATAGAATAATCGCATAATCAATCCGCGCAACTTCATATTCAGGTTTGATTAAAAGAGCTTTTTCATAGTTTTTAAGAGCGGAATAATAATCCTCATAAACAACATAAATATTAGCTAAGTTATACATAGCACGATAATGTCCCGGGTGAAGTTTTATTCCATGTTCATAAAAATTAACAGCGCCTTGTAAATCTTTCTTTTTAAAAGCTTTATCACCTTTATAAACCCAATAGTATCCTTTTATTTTGTTTATTTGGCGAACATAAAAATCATAGTAAAAATAAATGCTTGCAAAAAACGCAACTGTTAAAATTGCGCTTAGTACTTTTGCAAAGGTTGAATGTAGAATTTTTTTTAATTTGTACATTTATTTTTTTCGGTTTTGGCTTTTTTGATTTTAATTAGGCTTCAAAAAGCTTGTATAATCTGTCTTCGATAATTTTGAAATCGAGTTCGTTTGACGATTGATTTAAATTAAGCGCTTTTTGATATTCTTTTGCAGCGGCAATTTTTTCGCTCAACGCCTCATGACATCTTGCAAGGTTGAAATGTGCTAAAACATATTTCGGGTTGATGCTTATTGCGTTTTTGAAATAATCGCTTGCTCTTTGTGCATCACCGAGCCCGTCTAAGAAAACGACACCTAAGTTATTATAAGCAACATCATAACTTGAATCAAGTTCTATTGCTTTTGAATAATAAACAATTGCCTTTTCAATATAATCTTTTTCCCAAAATGCCATTGCAAGACGAGAATAGGTTTTTGGGTTTTGCGAATCTTCATTTAGCGACAATTGGTAATATTCAATCGCATTATCCAAATCTTCAATATCATAATAAATATCAGCCATAGCTTCGTATACCTGTGCTTTATTTTTGGTTAAAAGCAAACTGTTTTGAAGCATTGAAAGTGCTGCTTCGGAGTTTCCTTTAACCTGATGGTAAATTGCGGCAAGTGCTTGTGCTACAACACAAGACCATTCGTTGTTCGGATTTGAATCAAGTGCTTTTTTGTATAATTCAATTGCGCTGTCATATTGTTCTAATTGAACGTATGCAAAAGCAAGAGAATTTTGATAATAAGGGTTATTTTCCTCGTATTTTAATGCCAGCTTAAAAGCGCTTAGTGCATTTATTTTTTCGTCTTTTTTGAGATATAAATGCCCTAACTCATAATAACATTTAGACAATTCGGGGTATTTGTTTGCTAAAATTGTATAATAATCAATAAGTTCATCAACTTTATCACATTTGTATTGTTCTAAAAATTCAATTGCATTAACGACTTTCATCGGGTCGTTGTCTGATAAAATAACTGCATTATTTAAACAATCAAATGCTATATCTAATCTTTTTTTCTTAATTGCAATGCGTGCCATACGTTCATATAACACAATTGAACGTTTGGAGTTGTCTGCTGCGTTTAAATATGTATTATAAGCTTTTTTGTCGGATTTGATTGTTTCTAAAAAGTCACCTACTGCTTTGTATTTTGCAAAATTTAGGTCATCAACAATATTTTGGCAAAAAACTTTTATACTTGCTTTGTCAAAAACACTCATAATCGAGCCTGTGATTCCGTAATAGAGTGCTCCTAAGGCATCTTTTATATTTTTTGTTGAGTGTGTGTTTTTAATTTTTTCAAGCATGGTTAAAGCTAAAACAAGTCTTGTTCTTGATGTTGCAGGTTTTAGTTTTATTGCTTTTTTGAATTCTTCTTTTGCTTCGTCAAATTGAGCATTTAAAGAAAGAAAATACCCGAGATACATGTGTGCATTTGCATCGTTTTGGTTGATTTCAACAGCTTTTTTGCATTGCTGGATAGCACTTTCAAGTCCTATTTGACCGTTTTTGTGCAAAAGGGTAGCAAGTCTGTAATATGCGCTTGTTTCAGAGGGGTCTTTATTTATTGCTTCAATATAACAATTGATTGCTTCTGTTAAATCATCATTTGTTGCTTTAAGCAAATATCTTTGATGCGCTTTTGTGGCTTTTTCTAATGTGTTTTGTGTCATAATCGTATCGTGCCTTTGGGGAATTTACTCTCTTTTAACTTTTGAATCATTAAATAATAAAAATCATATCAGTCATAACGATTCTACAAAATTATGCCCCACAATATAACTTAATAAATCATTCGTTCGTATGAATTCTAAAAAACCTGAACTTTCCTATGTTTGTAGGATTTGGGTTGATTGATAGGGGTATATATTGTAAAAATAAGAAAATAAGTATAAAAATATAAAGGAAAAAATATGTTTAAATTTAATATTTCATCAAAACAATCAAAAGCCTTTACCTTGATTGAAGTCGGGATTGTCCTTGTGATTATCGGGGTTTTGTCTGCTTTAACCATGACTGTATTATTCGGAAATCAAAAAACAAATTTAAGAAAAACATCAGCATATTCATCTTATTTTTATACTAATATTTCAAATGCTTTTCAAGGCGTTTTGTCAAAATATACAACAAATTATACTCTTGAACATCTGCTTGATAATAACAAAGACGATAAAATCGATTCAACAGATTTAGCTGCTTATTTTGCCCAGCTTGCAGACGGTGAAATTTTAGTTGCAAATCAGGGTGAAGAAAGTGAAGATGGTGGTGAATCGGAATCAACCCCTGTGCCAGGTGAAGAAGGTACGGGAGCAGGTTCTGCAGGTGAGGGTGAGCAGCAGCCGGAAGATAGCGAGGAAGCAGCTTTTGTTAAGCATGGAGGCGGCTGCGGCGGATTGTTAATTGCATCAAAATCTTTAGTAGCTGAATATGGTAAAAATGCAGCATGTGTTGATTTTGACAGATTTGTTGCAGGTTTTGTATATGATCAAACTTGTACTACCAAGGTTTTAACTAAAGAATATTTATCAAAAGACGATGTCGATAAAATTGCCGACAATCCTGATTATGAACCTGAACACAGAGAAATTGAAAACGCTTGCGGATACGTGATTTATAGTTTGAATGGCGGCAAGGGTGAGTTTAAAAAAGATTTATTTACAATTCCATTCGGTAAAAGAACAATAAAATAACTCTAAAGTTAAATTTACTTTATTGGGTTGATTTAATTATAAATAAATTTTTTTATACTTAGTAAAGTGTATTAATTAGAAAGAAAATTAATGTCATCAAAACAAAATACGAAAAAAATACAAGAACAAAAACAAAATCTTCAGGTTGTAAAACCTGTTAAAACAAAACCTTATAATGACATTGATTTAAACAATTGGAAATTATATGAAAATATAAAAACAGGTACATGGTGGGAATTTTCTTCGCGCGAAAAGAAAAACGGACACTCTTATGATTACCATGGCAATTATATTCCGCAAATTGCAACACAATTGTTTGAAAGATATACGAAAAAAAATGATATCATTCTTGATTTGTTTTTTGGCTCGGGAACATCAGGAATTGAAGCGAAAAATATGGAAAGACGTTGTATTGGCGTTGAATTAAAACCTGAAATGGTTGATTATGTTAGCGAAAAATTTTCTAAAAAAGATTTGGTTGTTAATGTTAATATTATCCAAGGCGACAGCGCGAATCCTAAAATTAAAGATAAAATCAAAGACAGACTAGATATTATGGGCGAAAAATCTGCACAATTTCTTGTTTTACAT
>CAPYQR010000010.1:0-6822 GCA_948742005.1 uncultured bacterium | reverse complement strand
CGCCTTATGATGATATTATTAAATTTTCAGATAAAAAAGAAGATTTATCAAATTGCTCCTCAACCGAGGAATTTTATGAACTTTTTAAAAAAGTTGCTAAAAACGGCTATGATTTACTCGAACAAAATCGCTTTGCAGCATTGATTATCGGCGATAAATATGCAAACAGCCGTTATGTTTCACTTGGTTTTGAATGCCAGAAAAGAATGGAAGAACTTGGCTTTGTTACAAAAGCGGTTATTGTAAAAAACATAACAGGAAACGAAAAAGCAAAAGGTAAAACTGCAAACCTTTGGAGATATAGAGCATTATCAGGCGGATTTAATATTTTTGAACATGAATATATTATGATTTTTCAAAAAACGAAGTTGAAAAAGATTAAGTTAGCAAAATAACATTAAAATAGACAGTTAAAATTGCTGAAAAGAACCCCTTTTCAGCTTTTATTTTGCTTCTTTTTTAATTCCTTTGATAAGTAAAATCGGCGGAATTATAACCAAACACGCAATTGCACAGACTTCAAACGTATCGCGGAAAGCGCCCATGTTGGCTTGTTGAAGCATTTGCTTGTAGAGCATTGATTGCGCCATGTAATTTGCACTTATATTATCGGTCATTGTTTGAAACATGCCTTGATATGCGTTCAATCTTTCAATAAAATTATCATTTAAGCTTGTAAGATTTTCAATTAAGAAATTTTGATGAGCCTGTGCTTTTCTTGAAATCAAAGTTGTTACGATTGATGTTCCAACAGCGCCCCCGAGGTTTTTTAAAAGGTTTTGAACACCTGATGCGTTTGTCATTTGCTCGTTTGAAAGGGTGATTGTAGAAAGCGTTATAATCGGAATCATACTCATTGCCATACCAACTCCCATTATAAAATTAGGAATTGCAATGTTGAGCGTTGAAATCTGTAAATTAAGCTCACAAAGCATAAATCCCGCTAAACTCAACAAACTCAAACCAACCATAACAAGAACTTTGTTATTTATCTTGCTTCCGATTGTTCCTATGAAAACTACTGTTGTAAGCGCCCCGATTCCCCTTGGCATCATAGCAAGACCTGATAAATAAGCATCATATCCCATTAACCCCTGTAAAAATTGCGGTAAAATTGCAAGTGATGCCAACAAAACCCCCTGCATGACGATTTGAACAAGTGTTCCAAGGAGAAAATTTGAATCTTTAAAAATTTTAATATCAATTAACGAATCTTTTTTTGTTGCTTGAATATAGAAAAACCAAAGTGCAAAAACAACGGCTAAAAACGTCATAATACAAACCCAGTTTGAACCGAACCAATCCGCATCGTTTCCTTTGTCTAAAACAATCTGCATGCAAGTTAACCAGCCGATTAACATGAAAAATCCTATAGAATCAATCTTGACATTTTTCTGTTTTTCAGCATAAGGCGGGTCTTCCATAAATTCTTTTGCAAGATAAACGCCTAAAATTCCAATCGGAATGTTTATAAAATAAATAAAAGGCCAGGACCAGTTAATTGTTATCCAGCCGCCCAAAACAGGCCCTATAATCGGTGCGATTACAACAACCATACCAAATAACGCCATTGACTGCGCTCTTTTTTCAACGGGGAATAATTCAAGCATAATCGATTGACCTAAAGGCAGCAATGCCCCTCCGCCAAAACCTTGCAGGATTCTTGTTATAACCATTGTCGGGAGATTATGCGCAATTCCACAGAGGAATGATGAAACCGTAAAAATTATAATACTTAAAATGAAGAAATTTTTTCTTCCCATTAATTTTGAAAAGAAATCAACGCTTGGAATTACAATTCCTGAAGCAATTAAATAACTTGTCAAAACCCAGGTGCTTTCTTGTCTTGAAATGCTGAAAGAACCTGCCATATAAGGAAGCGCTACGTTTGCAATTGTTTCATCTAAAACAAACATAAACGCTGAAATCATAATCGGAATACAAATAATCCAGGGGTTGTGTTTCGGAGTCCAGGCGTTTTCTTTTAGTGTTGTTTGGTTTATTGCTTCCTTGCTCATTTTATTTTACCCTGACTTTTGGTACAACGGTCATTCCAGAAACAATGTTAAATTGGTTTTTATCAATTTCTTCATCAAAAATAATTTTAACAGGAATCCTTTGAACAATCTTAACAAAAGACCCGACAGCGTTTTCGGGCGGGAAAAGACTTGATTTTGCACCTGATGCTTGTTGGATTGAATCTATTTTGCCTTTAAAAGTTTTATTCGGATACGCATCGATTTTTATTGCAACGCTTTGCCCGGGGTGCATTTTTCCGACCTGGTTTTCTTTAAAATTTGCAACAATCCAAACTTTATCAGGAACAATTGCAAACAAAGGCCCGCCGACAGAAACATAGCTTCCTTTTTCTATTCTTCTGTTTGTAACGCTTCCTGTGTTTGGAGCTAGAACGCGCGTGTATTCAAGGTTTAATTTTGCTTGTTTCATTATTGCTTCTAAAGATTTTAAATCCGCATCAGCAACATTTGAGCCGTTTGAAAAAATATCTTCTTTTGCTTTTGTATTTTTTGCTAAGACATCATCATATCTTGCCTGCGCTTCGTCTAATTTTTGTCTTGAAACTGCTCCGTCTTTATAAAGCGCTGTGTATCTTTCAAGGTCTTTTTTAGCCAGCAAAACACTTGAATTTGTGGCTTTAAAGTTTGCTTTTGCGTTTTTTTGGTTTAAAAGCGCTTTTTGATAGTTTGCACGTGCTTGATTGTATTTTTCAATATAAATTTCATCATCAATTTTTGCAACCAAATCCCCTTGTTTAACTTTTTGGTTATCTGTAACATAACTTTCAATAATGTGACCTGAAACTTTTGGTGTCACCTGGATTATATCCGCTTCAACATAAGCATCATCAGTTGATTCAAATTTGCTTTCATGGATTAAATAAAGCCCTGTTAAAATTGATAAAATAATTATTAAAGGAATTAAAAAAGCTCTTTTTTTGGGTTTTTTCTGCTCTTTTTCACTGCTGTTTTCTGTTTGTGACATTTTATCTCCTATATTTTATTTTTAAGTGCATCTTTTACTGTTTCTCTAAAGTCCATAAGGGTTGTTTTTGCTTGTTCCATGGTTTCTTTTGAGAATTTTTCTTGGATTTTTTTTGTAACTTTATTTCCGATATCGGATGTTTTTTTCAAAATTTCAATACCCTTTTCGGTTAAAGTTAAGATTCTAACAGGGCGGTTGTTTTTTGTTTTTAATTCAATTTTAATTAAGCCTTTTGTTTTTAAAATATTTGCAAGTTTTCCTGTTCCTGCGCGGTCTTTAAAAAGAATTTTGGCTAAATCCCGCTGACAGCAATCTTTTGTATCTTCAATTATTGTGAGCGCAAGGTGCTCTGTTGCGTTTATCCCAATGTTTATTTCTTTGAAAAATTGTTCAAAAAGACTTTTGAAGATTTTTTCGCTTATATAAATTTGATAAAAAAGTGAATCTTGGAATTTCATTTTCATATATGTTAAACTTTTATTGTTGTTTTAATAACATGTTGCATTTGCAACATCAATATGCTAACATTCAATTATAAAAAAAGCAACGATTTTTTTTAAAAAATTAAAGGAAGTTTAAATGAAAAAAAGATTCATAGCCTTATCATTAACATTATCAATATCATTATTTAATTTTGGCGGGGTGATTAATCCTTGTTATGCGATTTTAGACTGCAATATAAACACCGAAAAAACAATTATGGAATATATTAACTATGATTGGTGGAAAAATCAAAATGATGAATATCTTGAAAGTTATATTCAAAGAGCAATTGAGAATAACCATGATATCAAAACCACACAATTAAAAATTGAACAGGCAAAAATAAACGTAACTGCAACGCGTGCGGGGCAATTACCCTCTTTTCAGGTTAGCGCAAGCCCGATGATTAACAAGATGCCATATTCTGAAAAATCAATGGGAACTTTTGCGCTTCCTTTGATGGCATCTTATGAGCTTGATATTTTCGGCAAAAACCGTAACAAAACCCAATCAAGCAAAAAACTTTTAAAAAGCACACAATATCAAGCGCAAGCTTCTAATATTTCCGTTGTTTCTATGGTTGGGTCAATTTATTACAACATTGTAAAACTTGATAAAATAATTTCTCTTGAACAGCAGCTTGTTGAAAACAGAAAAGAAATTTTTGAATTAACTAAAATTTCAAATAAAGAAGGCTTAACTTCGACTTCGGATTTGATTTTGGCTGAAAAAAACTATGTTTTATCGCAGAATGATTTATTAGATTATGAAAAATCAAGACAAAATGCACTCAACGCTCTTGCTGTTTTAATAGGGGACAGCCCTGAAAACAGCGCTGAATTCAAAAGAATTGCATTTGATAATTTAAGTAATGATTTTAATATTCCAAATGAAATCAGCTCGCAAATAATAATAAACCGCCCTGATTATAAGGCTCTGGAAGCACAGCTTGAAGCGGCAGGGATTGATATTCGTGTTGCTAAAAAAGAATTTTTGCCGACAATTGATATCTTGGGAATTCTTTCTTTTGCGGCAAACTCCTCAATAGGAGGTAATATGGGCTGGAAAAATGCAATGGCGCTTGCAGGAGCAAGTGCAACATTGCCTATTTTTACAGGATTTAAAAGACTTGCAAATTTGAAAATGTCAAAAAATGCATATGAGCAAATTTTAGAACAATATCAAAAAACAAATTTAGTCGCAATGCAGGAAATTAATGATTCTTTATATAATTTAAAATCCGACAAAGAAAAGCTTTTAAATAATCAAAAAGCTTATGAAATTCAAAAAGAAGATTACAATATTTCTGATAAAAAATTTCAACTCGGAGTTATTTCAAAATTAGATTTATTACAGCAGCATGAAGCATTGTTATATATTGAACAATTAAGAGCCGGCTCAAAAATTGATTGCTTTATTGATAAAATAGGTTTGTATAAGGCAACCGGAGCAAGAGTTTAGCGGTTTTTTCCAAGAGCGTTTAATTCATTTTTACAAAACTTAATAAAAAATTTCAATTTTGTTATAAAAAAATAAAAAGTGGAATTTTATTACTAAAGGTGAACTAGCTATTTTATAGTTAATCTGCGTAATTTAATAAAGTAAAGGTGGTAAAAATGGGTTTATCGGCAAGTCAAGGCAGAATGTTATTGTTAACTGCCAGAAAGAATGATTTAGAGCTTCGTGCTCAGCAAATTTCTCAAAGAAGATTGATGCTCTCGCAGCAGCTTGAATCTGTTTCTAATGAGTATGAAGTTGCAACTTCAAACAGAGTTATGACAATTACAGCGCGCGGTGCAGATTCCAACGGTTCTACAACAACAAAAGACCATAATTTATCTTATGTTGCACTAACCAGCGGAATCACAAAAGCAGTCGGCGGAGATTCTACAACTGCAATTTCAAGCGGATATGGAATTGTTGCCAACGGAGCTTCAGAAAGCTTTAATTCTAATGGTTTTGCAGTAACAGGTCTATATAGGCTTGTTGATGTTGACGGCGCTATTGTTGTTTCGAATGCTAATGAAATCCCCGGATATTCAAGTGCAAATGATAATGGTACATTCAATTATGACAGTGTACAAAAAAATACGGTAAACATAAGTACTCCTGAAATAAATTCAACATATTCAAATAAAATTACCACATCTGTAACTCCATCCAACAAATTAACAACCGGAGATTACGTCTTAAATGCTAACGGATTTGTAATTCCTTATGACGGTTCAGGAACAAATGCTGCCGTTGCAGAAGTTTCCAAAGACGGAAAAGCTCAATTTTCATATTATAAAGTAACAATTAAAGACGGTGTTACAGACACCGACCTGACAAGATTAGCAGGAACGGACAAAGTAGGAGGAACTCCGACTCAGGTTGCTTCTATGGAAACAAAACCGGAAACTTATCTGACAACAACATCAGGTGCTGCTAACGGAAGAGTTGTTCAAGGCGGAGATGGCAAATATACGCTTTATGATGAAAAAGGCTCTGTTGTACACAGATATGTTGTGGATGAATCGCTCCAAGGAGGCGGAACAAGCACAACAGAAGAAGCAAACTATCTTCAAGATACCTTAAGAAACGGTTTGTATTTAATTGAAGCAGGAACTCCTGATTTGGAATCAAATGAAATAAAATGGAAAAAAACTTCCTATGACGCAATCTCAGCTATTGCAGATACATATTATGATGCGGATGATGCTACTGCAAAAGCAAAATATGACCGTTTGCAAAATCAAATCCAATCTCAAGACAAACGCTTGGAAATGGAACTTGATAACATAGAAACTCAAAGAAGTGCAGTAACAACGGAAGTTGATTCAGTTAAAAAAGTTATCTCAGACAACGTTGATAAAACGTTTAAAACATTTAATGCATAACCTACACACCCACATTCCACTTAATTAAATTACAAAAGTGCAAGGAAGTTTTCTTGCACTTTATTTTTATTTGGTCAGATAATAATTTACTTTAAAGGGATTGAAAAACCTAAAATGTTAATATTTTGCGCAAAACTTTGCGCGATGATTTTTCCAAAATGAGCGTTTATTATTTCTTTTGAAAGATATAATCCCAAATTTAAATTTGTTTTGTTGTAGGAGCTTGTATTTGCATTAAATTTTTCAAAAATCTTTTTCAAATCTTCTTGATTAATAAAAGGACTCTTGTTTTTAATTTTTAGCACAAATTCATTTTTCTCTTTTGAAATTAAAATCTCTATTTTTGAATTTTTATAAGCATTATTAATTGAATTCGATAAAATATTTTCAATCGCCTTTTGTATTTGAATTTTATCTGCAAAAATAATAAATTCTCTGCTTTTGTTGAAAATAACTT
>CAPYQR010000009.1 GCA_948742005.1 uncultured bacterium | reverse complement strand
AAAAGGTCAAAAAAGAATATTGCGAATGTTCTTTTGTTGATTTGGATATTGATTATAATTATCCGAAACAAAATCTTGCGCCCGAGGCGTATTGCATCATCATTAAAAATATTTTAAATAATGCTTATCATTTAAAAGACCGATTACGCCTGATTTTAGCACCAATCGGAAAAGATAAATGTGACAGTGCATTTTTTGTCAGTGAAATTTTAAAAAAAGAGGGGTTTGAATTGATTCAGTCGGTTTTTGAAGATAAATGCCCCCTTGAAAATTTTGATAAAAACCTGCCGATTTCAAAAAGTGCGCTTCCTTTAAAAGAAAAAATTGAATTAATTACGAAAAATATAATTGAACAAAAAGATTATTCGCACCTTGAAGAAGCTAAGCCGCAATTTGGCTTTTGGGGTGTTCCGCCAAATGATCTTTCAATTTTGAACTTGTTTCCTGATAAAACCGAGGTTTTCGGCTGGGTTCGTGCGGTAGAGGCAGGGTTTCCCGGGGATTTCGAGCTGGAAAGTTATGTTAAAAAAGATTTGCCTACTGTTTTTTTCACTCAATCATTTTGTTCAAAAAATTATTTGGCAAAATACTTAGCAGACAAATACCAGGGGCTTTATATAGACATTGATTCAACGCCCACCAACAGCGCAAAAGCTAAAATTGAGGCGTTTTTAAAACTAAGGTAAATTAAATGGAAAAATATTATATTGATGCAGGAACAACCTGGACGAAAATTTTAAAAATTAATAATGACAAAAAAGAATATTTAATCAAACCCTCGCAAGAGTTTAAAAAATTGAATTTAAATTACACAAAATCAACAGGTCACAGCCTCAAAAAAGAAAAAGGAATTTATGAAAATGAAGTTGTAGCGCTTTGTTGGGGAGCGAAAAAATTTCTGGAAGATGATTTTGTTGTTCTTGATTTAGGTTCAAGGGATATTAAGTTTGCGCGTTTTGAAAACAAAAAATTTAAAGACATGGATTGGAATTGTTCCTGTGCAAGTGCAACAGGGGCAACAATTGAGATGCTTTTAAAATTTTATAATGTAAAATGTGAAGATTTAGAGTTTTGTGAAGAAAAATATGCAATAACCTGTGGGATTTTTGGTTTAGAGAGGATTATGGATGATGTTGCACAAGGAATTGATGCTAAAATTGCTATTTCAAAATTCATCCACGGAATTGCGTTTAATGCTTATAACTTTACAAAAAAAGCTTCTAAAATATGCGTAAGCGGAGGCTTTTGCGAAAATAAATGTTTTATTGAAAGCTTATCAAAATATTGTGAAGTTGTTCCTTTGGGAAGATTTGTTCTTGTTGAGGGATTAAGGGAATTAGAACTTGAAGAAAATAAAATCACTGCCTGAAAATTACAAGCAGTGATTTATTTTGTATCAAAATTTGACTTATTTTGCGCCGATTAATTCTAAAGCGTTATCTCTGACAACAGTTTTAGAATCGGGGTTAAAGAATGTGTTGTTGTCTAATTGAGTTCTTTTACCATCTTTATCAACAACAAAAACGGTCGGGAACGCGGTAATTCCGTAATCTTTTGTAAATTCAGCGTTTTCAGGCGCATCACAGTTTACATAAGCGATTGCAAAATTTTCTTTAATTTTTGCATCTTTAGTAATTTTGTGGAAAGTTGGGGCAAATCTTTGGCAGAAGCCGCACCAATCAGCATAGAAAAATACTAAAATCGGTTTTTTGGTTTCAACGGCTTTATCAAGTGTCCAGCCTTTGTTGTCATATTTTTCAGAAATTTTAATTTCCTTGTGCTGAGCAACTGCACCGCCTGTTTTAATGTTGTAAATTGTTAAAGAAAGAGAGGTTATTGAAAACAATAATGATAAAATTAAAAGAACAACAATTGTAGTAAATCTTGTGTCGTCTTTTACTTTATTGTTCTCTTTGTTTTCTTCCTGTGTCTTTTCTTCCTGTGTGTTTTCTTCAAATCCCATTTTTAAAAACTCCTTTTTTCTTGTTTTATTTAATCTATAACACAAACTTTTGATTTTTGAAAGTTATTTTTGTTTAATTTGCTTTTTTTAAACAACAATTTTTATATTTCAACCCCGAACCGCAGGGGCAAGGGTCGTTTCTGCCGACTTTAGTGTCATTTTGTGAAGATTTTGTTAAATCAACGTTGTTGAAACTCATCATTTTTGAAAATAATTCCGAATTAAACAAAACCGTAACAGGAGAAAATACTCCGCTTTCAACAAAACTTGCTTTTGTGTTGAATAAAATTTCTTCTAATGTTGAAAAATTTGTTTTAAGAACTTTATTAATAACATCAAAAAAATTCTCATTATTTTCTTTTGCATATTTTATAACGCTTGGCGGAACTTTATCACTTGTTAAAAACTCTCTTATACATTCGTCTTTGTTTTCAATTTCAGCGCTAGATTTATCAAAAGAGGCAAAAAAAGTCTTTAAAAAAGGAATAATATAAAGCCCTCTTTTCTTATCAATCCAAAGCGCAACATCATAAATTTCTTTATGAGAAGAAAAACCGCCGATTGCATTTTCCAAAAAATCTTTATCATTGTAATTTAATTCTTTAACATTAATATATTTAAATTCGTCAACTTCTTCGATTAAATCCTCAAAAGATTCATTTTCAACATCTCCAAGACGAAATTTATTAAAATATTCTATTAAATTATCTATTTTTTTGTTTGTTGTTGAAACAAATTCACCTTTAAAACATTCAACAAACTTTTGATAAAATTCATCAACGCTTTTTTCAAGCTCTGTTCTTTTTTCTTCATTTTTAAAATATGCGCTTTTAGGATTTTGAATCAGGTTTTTAATGGCTTCCGCCGTTGCATTATATTCATCAAATTCTGAAATTACATCATAAATTTCTAAAATATATAAAACATTATCAAGCTCAAGGATTCTTGCTTCAATATTGTCGTATTTTCCGATTGTTTTAAGATGGCTCATTTTAACCATCGGAATTAATGTTAAATCGACATTTGAAGTTAAACACTTTACTTCAAATGCATTTGATAAGATTTTATTAACTTTAAAAACTCCACAAAAAGAATTTTCAAGCGCTTTGATGATTTCATCCTGCGCGTTGTTATTTCTTCTGTAATATTCAAGAACCTTTAATCCGTCTTGCATTTTCATATCAAGAAGATATTGAATAACAACATTGTTAAATTCGTTTTGCGAATTAACTTCGATTTTATTTTGTTCTAAATATTGTTCAAAATCTTTTGAGAGAATCTCGTCTTTTGCAAGAAACTCCATCAAAGAATCCATGGTTTTGCTTATTATATTCAAACTATCAATAACAGTAGGCATTTTAATTTCCTTCTTTTTGTAAATAAATCAAATATTCAATATTTTTACTTTTTGCGCCTTGAATCGGACTTTTCATCAAACCCAAAACACTAAAGCCGCAATTTTGACAAAAAAGCTTAATATCCTCGATTATTTTTTCCCTGATTTTTTCATCTTTCACAACCCCGCCTTTGTCGATATCTTCACGATTTGCTTCGAATTGAGGTTTAATTAAAAGAATACATCGGGCGTTTTTTGAAATTAATTTTTTGCAATTGTTCAAAACTTTTTTAATTGAAATAAAAGACAAATCCATCGACATAAATTCGGGCAAATCTGCTTCAGCCAAGGTTTCAGCGCCATAAACATCAAAAAAAGAACAATTTTTAACATTTATTTTTTCTATTGATTTAATCCTTTTATCTTGTCTTAATTTCCAGGCAAGCTGATTATATCCGCAATCAAGCGCATAGACAAATTTTGCACCATGTTGGAGCATACAGTCGCAAAATCCGCCTGTAGAAGCACCCATATCAATACAGATTTTATCTTTTAAATCAATATTAAATTCTTTAATCGCACCGTCAAGTTTTAACCCTCCGCGCGAAACAAAAGGAATTGAATCAATTTCGATTTTTGCAGGATTTTCACTGTTAAAAAGCAGGTTTTCATCAAATAATGTTCCTGCTTTTGTAATTATTTCGCCGTTAATTTTAACGTTTTGCGCAATAATATTTGCGCTTGACGAACTTTTAGTTTCAAAAAAACCATGTTCAAATAAGATTAAATCAAGCCTTTTTTTAAAGGATTTACCCATTGATTATTTTTCTTCGCCCTCAGGTTTATTTTCAGAATCGCTTTTAACATCTTCCTCTACATTAGGATGTTGCGGCTGAGGCTGCGGAGCTTGAGCTAAATATCTTTCTTCTTGAAGAGCAACAGACATGATATTGTTTGATAAAATTGCCGCTTTTTTAATTGGACCTAACGGCTCAAATTCAACCATTTGAATTTGTTTTGAATTCATTAATCCTCTTAAATGTTCATATACTTTCATTGGATTTTCAAAGTATAGAACAATCGGATTTGCAACATCTCTGCAAAAAATTAATAATGCGGTTCTTGTTTGAATTGTTCCTTGAATTTGTTGTGGTTGTTGTTGTGACATTTTATTTCCCCTATTTTAAATTAAAAAACTCTCTTGCGTTTTTTGATGTTTCGCTACAAACACTATCATAAGTTATATTTTTAATTTTTGCAATTTCTTTTGCAACAAAACCTATATATTTAGGAGAATTTTCCATTCCGCGGAAAGGATGAGGGGTTAAATAAGGGCAGTCTGTTTCAAGCATTATATTTTCAAGCTCAATTTCGCGCACAACTTCTTTGATTGTTATTGCGTTTTTAAAAGTAACAACACCGCCGATTGCTATTTTATAGCCTAAATTAATACATTCTTTGGCAAATTCAACACTTCCTGAAAAACAATGCAGGAGCGCTTTTTGAATTTTTTCTTGTTTTAAAATCTCTAAAGTATCAAAATGTGCATCACGGTCATGAACCACAACGGGCAGATTCAATATTTTAGCGATTTCTAATTGAGTTATAAACATTTTTTTCTGTTTATCTTTATTTTCTTTGGTATAGTGATAATCAAGCCCTATCTCGCCAATTCCAACAACTTTTGGATTATTTTCAGCAAATTCAAGAACTTTTTTTGCAATTTCATCATTAAATTCATCGGCATATTCAGGATGAACCCCAACAAGAGCATAAATTTTATCATAATTTTGAGTGAATTTAATTATTTTATCAAAATCACGGCTGTCTGCTCCGGGGATAATAATTTCCTCAACTCCCGCTTCTTGCGCTTCTTTTAAAGAAAGTTCGGGGTCTTCAAGCATATCAATGTGTGCGTGTGTATCTATAATCATGGTTTTATTTTATTGCAAAATCATTTTTTTTCATAGTTTTATTTTTGATTTTCAACCCAGATATAAGTTTGTTCGTAAATAGATTTAAAAGGGTTATATTCGCTGTTTTGTGCTTCATTTATAAAATCGTTTTTGAATTCAGAACTTTTAAATTTATTTTCGGATTTGCAAAATTCCAAAAAAGGATTTTTTGCTTTTTTGTCATATTTTTTTGTTTTATAGATTAACGTTTTCAGATATTTTACAATCATAAGTTAACCTCCTTTTAAAATTAAGTTTTCAGGGGGGTAATTTTATTATCTCAATTTTTCAAATTTTAAAATTACCCAAGAGGATAAAACAGGAATTGACAATTAAGATAATTCTTCTGCACGATTGCAAATTCAGCCTTTCAAAAGCGTTTTTTCCATTAAATTAACAGCAAAATTAAGCTGGGTATCAATATTATTTATAAAATCATTACGATTAAAATTAACCGTATAATCAGGTTCAATTCCTATTTTATTAATATCATTATTTAAAGGCGTTAAATATCTTGCTATTGTTAAATTCATTCCGGTTTGATTCGGAAGTGAAAAAACCTTTTGAACCAAACCTTTTCCATAAGTTTTTTCTCCGATTAAAATTGCTCTTTTATTATCTTTTAAAGCACTTGATAAAATTTCGGCAGCAGAAGCTGTTGTTTCATCGATAAGAATTATTAACGGATTATTATAAATACAATCCTTATCCTGCGCACTATATGTATTCTGTTTTCCTCCGCGCGCTAAAACATTCACAATTACACCTTTTTTCAAAAAAAGATTGGATATTATAACCGCATTTTGAAACAATCCGCCCGAATTTCCTCTTAAATCAAGAATCAAGCCTTTTGAATCAGTATATTTGTTTAAAGTTACAATAAACTCCTTTGGTGTTTCAAGCCCGATAAAACTTGAAATTCTAATATATGCAATATCATCGTTAATTTTTTTAGATTCAATTGTCTTGATTTTTATTTCTTCTCTTTTGACAATTTTTTTAATTTTTTGATTTTTGCGCAAAATTTCAAGCTCGAAAGTTGAATTTAATTCACCGCGAATCATTTGCGCAATTTTATAAATCGATTGTCCGCTGATATTTTCATTATTTATCTTTAAAATTATATCCCCGCTTTTGATTCCCGAAAAATAAGCAGGAGCGTTTTCCAATACATTCACAACACAAATTTTACCCGAAATTGATGCAATATTGACTCCTATTCCATATAGTTTTGAATTAATTGCCCTGTTTTGTTCCTTAAATTCGTTGTCGGACATAAATTTTGAATAAGAATCATCTAATGATGCAATCATTGTATTAATTGCAACATAAGCATCATCAGAGGTTTTAATTTTATTAAAATATCTTTTTTTCCACCTTGTCCAATTTTGTTTTTGAGGATATTCGTAATAATCATTCTTGATTATCATCCAGCTTTCTAAAAACAACTCCTTTGGAGAAATTTTTTTGTCGTTTATAATATTATTTTGAGAAATATAATTAATTTCGTTAATTTCGCGGATTTGGATTAAATTATTAACAGCAAAAACAAAAACAACAAACGCAGCAAAAAAAGGAAGATATTTTTTAATTTTTCCTAATTTTTTCATTTTTCAACACCATCGGCAATAAGCCTGTAGCCTCCGCCGTAGATTGTTTTGATGTATTTATTTTTAGAAGATGAAATCTTGTCTATCTTTGCTCTTAAATGAGTAATGTGAACTCTGATTGTATCTGTATCATTCCCATCATCATATCCCCATACTTCTTTTGATAATTGGCGCGAAGAAACCATGGAATTTTCATGCTGCATTAAAACATTTAAAATATCAAATTCAATCGGTGTTAATTGAATTTTTTTATCAATAATCTGAACACTGTAACTTTCAGGAATCAAGGTTATATCGCCCTTTGACAAAATTTCTTTAACACGAAGAGAAGAAAAATTTGACCCTGAACGATTCAAAAGCGCAAGAACTCTTGCTTTTAATTCTTCTATTTCAAAAGGCTTAACCATATAATCATCAACGCCGGAATTAAACCCTTCAAGCTTATTGTTTAGTTCGCCAAGTGCCGTAAGCATAATAATCGGGGTTTTTGAAACATTTGGAGTCTGTCTTATTTTTTGCGCAACGTCATAACCGCTTATTTTCCCCATCATAACATCTAAAATAACCAAAACAGGTTCTTCTTGTTTTACAAGGGCAAATCCGCGCACAGGATCTGTTGAATATTCACAATTATATCCCAATAATTCAAGATTAACTTTTATAAGTTCGCAAATAGCGCTGTCATCGTCAATTATTAATATTTTATTCATAATAAAATTTTATTTTAAAAACATTTCTAAAAATTGAAAGATTAAAAAATATTAATTTGAATTTTTCGGTAATAATTCTTAATAAAATTGAAATTCGCGCCAAGTAAGATATTATATTATTGGGAGCAGGTATGCCTTTTGTAGGATAGAATAATGAATGAACATACTAAATTAATTATTGAAGATATAAAAAAACTCTGGGCGAAGCTTGATTTAAATCAAAAATTTGCAATTCTTGCGCTTATTCTTGCCATGATTGTTATTGGTATCTTCTTTATTATAAAAGCAACCGAGCCTAATTGGAGCATTTTATATTCCGATTTATCAAAACGTGATGCTGCGGCAATTTCTGAAAGTCTTAAAAAAAGCGGATATCCTTTTAAACTTTCAGATGATAAAACAGCAATTTTAGTAAGAAATCAAGACAAGGAAGATTTGAAACTTTTTGTTGCCGAAAATGATTTAATCAAAGATACAGCGGGCGGTTTTGAACTTTTGGATGATTTAGCCCTCGGTTCAACAGATTTTAAAAACAAATTAACAAAACAAAGAATTTTTCAAGGCGAATTAACCCGTTCAATCGAAAAAATACAAGGTGTAACAAAAGCCCGCGTACAATTAGCCGAACCCGAGCGTTCAATTTTTTCTGATGAAGATGAAGTTCCCTCGGCAAGTGTTGTTTTAATTTTAGATTCGGGAATCAAACTAAAACCGACCCAGATTCTGGCTATTAAAAATTTAGTTGCATATTCTGTTCCAAGATTAACAAACGACAGAGTTTTTATAACAGACCAGTATGGAAATGTTTTATCTGAAGATGTTTCAAAAAATTCTTCAGACATGCAAAGCTATAGAACATCTTTTGAAAAAGAAGCAAGCAAAAAAATCCAAGATACTCTTGAAACAATAATGGGAAAAGATAATGTTTCGGTTCAGGTTTCAACTGTTATGGATTTTAATCAAACCCGTTCAACAATTGAAAGCTACACCCCGAACAAAGACACAAACGCAGGAATAATAATCTCAAGCCAGGGTGAAAAAGAAGTTTATTCAAACCCGCAGCAATTACCCTCAAATCAAAATACAAATCAGCAAAATAACACTCAAAACAATCAAAATACGCAAAACACTCAAAACCAACAGCCTTTAAACGGTCAAATAGAACAAAACACACAAAATCAACCTCAATCTACAGCCGAAGCCCAAACACAAGCACAATTGGCACAAGACCCAAATGTCGCTTCAGCACCGTTGAATGCAACGCCAAATAAAACACTTAATTTTGACCAAAACGCAAAGGGAAACAGTGATGATGATGTTAGAAAATTAAGCTATGAAAAAGAAAAACAAGCAACAACTTACGCTGTTACAAAAGAAATCAAACAAGTAGTTTATGCTCCCGGTTCAGTTGTGAGGATGAGCGTTGCTGTTGCAGTTAATAAAATTTTAACGGAAGCTGAAAAACAAGAAATTCAAAACCTCGTTATCGCAGCAGCAGGCATGGATTTAGCACGGGGAGATGTTGTTAATGTTTCAAGCTTAAAATTCACAGGAATTGACAACACGCAGGAAATAAAAGAAGATAAACTCCGCCAGAGAGAATTTACTCTTGAAATTTTAACATTTATCTTTAAAAATATTTTCCCGGTTTTTGTTGTTTTAATAATCAGCCTGATTGCATTTCGCAGCTTTAGCGGAGTTTTCAAACCCGTTGAAGTAAAACAAGAAGACGAAGATGAACAAGAAGCTTCTCTGCCGCAGTTTGACCCATATCTTGTTTTACAGCAAAACAAAACAAACCCCGAGGACTTTTTCCAACAAGATATCCAATACGCCTCTGCGATTGATAAAAAGAAAGGTGAAATTATTAATACAATTTTAGGCAACCCTGAAGAAGCAGCAAGAATTTTAACTTCATATATTAAAGAATAAAGAAAGATAATCAAAACTGAAAAAATGGCAAATATTCGTTTAGAACAAATGACACCAACACAAAAAGTTGCAGCACTCTTAATCACATTAGGACCGAGCGCTGCTTCTGAAGTTATGAAAAATATAGAAGATGATGCAACACTTGAACAAATAACAATTGAAATTGCAGGTTTAAGCAAATTGCCGCAAGATGTTATAGAAGCAATTGTTGACGAGTTTCATGCTGTTTTTCAGGCTTCGTCCATGCTTGCTGCAGGCGGGATGAATTATGCAAAAGAACTGCTTGAAAAAGCTTATGGTTCAACTGAAGCAAACGATATTTTAAACCGTCTTGTTACAATTTTAAACTCTAATCCTTTTCAATTTTTCAACGAAGCTGACCCGATTCAGCTCGCAACTTCTTTTCAAAACGAAAATCCGCAATTAATCGCGCTTATTTTAGCATATTTAAAACCGGAACAATCAGCAAAAGTCTTAAATTGTCTTGCACCTAATGTTCAATATAAAGTTGCGCTTAAAATCGCTCAAATGGAAACAACAAACCCTGAAATTATCTCGGAAGTTGAAAAAATCGTAGAATCAAGATTTTCAAACATTGTAGCATCTGATTTTTCAAAAGCCGGCGGAACAAAAACATTAGCCGATATCTTAAACAGCACCGACCGTTCAACCGAAAGAAATGTAATCGATACAATGGAAGTCGAAAAACCCGATTTAGCCGAAGATGTCAGAAGTCTTATGTTTGTTTTTGAAGATATTGTTCAATTGGATGATTCATCTATTCAAAGAGTTCTAAGAGAAGTTGATACCAGAGAATTAGCGCTTTCTTTGAAAGGTTCAAAAGGCGAAGTAAAACAAAAAATACTGAAAAATATGTCAGAACGCGCACAGGCAATTTTGCTGGAAGATATGGAATACATGGGCCCTGTCAGAACAAAAGAAGTTCAAAAGGCACAATCTAAAGTTGTCGGAATGATAAAAGCTCTTGAAGCAGTAGGTGAAGTTACGATTTATCGTAACGAACAAGAGGATGAATTAATTGAATAAAATAAAATCCGATAAAATTCTCTTTGATGATGATGATTTTTTGATTAAATTTGATAAAAATCATCTTTTTGACAACCAAAATGATGATGTATTTGATGAAAATTTAAATACGGAATCTGAACAAATTGATGTTTTAAATAACGAAGAAACAGAAGAAATTCCACAAGAAACACAAATTGAAGAAGTAAACGAAATCCTTGAAAATGCGCAAAATGAGGCGGATGAAATAATCAAAAAAGCAAAAAATGAAGCTCAAAAAATCCTTGAAAATGCGCAAAATGAGGCAGATGAAACCCTCAACGCAGCAAAACAAGAAGCAAGCGGGCTTTTAACCTCGTCAAAAGAAGAACTTGAAAATTTACAAACACAAGCAGCAAAACAAGGTTACGAAGAAGGACACAAAGACGGTTTAGAAAAAATCCAAGAAGAATTAAAAGAAAAAATCGAAAATTTTTCAAAATTTATTGGACAAAATTTCGAAATAAAAGAAAAAATACTAAAATCCGCATCAAAAGATATTTTAGACATTATCATAAACATCAGCGAGAAAATTTTATTAAAAAATATTGACTCACAATCCATTGATAAAATAATTAAATCAACAATTCAAAAACTTGAAAAAAAAGAAGATATTACAATTATCACAAGTGAAAAATATGCAAAACTTTTATTTGAGCTTCAAAACAAAAAATTAGAAGAAGATGATAATACTGAAACTTCAAAAAACAAATTTAATTTTGAAGATTTCAAACAATATGAAAATTTCAAACTTGTCTATAACCCGAAATATGCTGATGATACAATCATTGTTGAAAATTTAAAAGAAAGATTTGATGCATCAATAAAATCTCAACTGGATGTAATTGTAAGAGAAATTTTCGACAAAACAAAAAACGCACAGCTTGATTTAAACGATTATATTGATTCTCAAAATGAAATTAAAAAAGAAGAATAAATTTAATAAAAATGAAATTAATTGATTTAAATAAAATTATAAATAACTCTAACACAATTCAAAAAACAGGCAAAATTGTTGAAATAATCGGTTTAACAATCGTAGCAGACGGACCTGAATCTTCAATTGGGGATTTATGTTTTATTCAAAACAAAAATACAATTCTTGCTGAAGTTGTAGGTTTTAGGCAAGAAAAGGTTTTATTAATGCCTCTGGGGTCTATGGAGGGGTTACAAGCAGGCGATAGAGTTATTAACAGCGGAACACAGATGAAAGTAAAAGTTTCAACTTCTCTTTTAGGACGTGTTTTAGACGGGCTTGGAAACCCTATTGACAACAAAGGCGAAATAATTCCCGACGATTATTACCCGACAAACGCTAAAATAATTAACCCAATGGACAGAAAACCGATTGACGAAGTTCTTCCCCTCGGTCTAAAAGCAATTGACGGATTAATTACAATAGGAAAAGGACAAAGGGTAGGGATTTTTGCAGGTTCGGGCGTTGGAAAATCTACAACTTTAGCAATGATAGCAAAAAATACAAAAGCCGATATCAATGTTATTGCCCTTATTGGTGAGCGGGGAAGAGAAGTTCGCGAATTTATCGAAAACACCATGGGCGAAGAGGGTATGAAGCGCTCAATCGTTGTTTGTGCAACATCCGAACAGCCTGCGCTTGTTAAAATTAAAGCCTCATTTGTCGCCTGTGCAATTGCAGAATATTTTAGAGATAAAGGTAAAGATGTTCTTTTTATGCTTGATAGTGTAACGCGTATTGCACTTGCGCAAAGAGAAGTCGGGCTTGCCGTTGGCGAACCTCCTGCAACAAGAGGCTATACTCCGTCTGTTTTTGCTCTTTTACCAAAATTTTTAGAACGTGCAGGTGCTAATAAATTCGGAACAATAACAGGATTATACACAGTTCTTGTTGAGGGTGATGATATGAATGAACCTGTTGCAGATGCTGCAAGAAGTATTTTAGACGGGCACATTGTTTTATCGCGTGCACTTGCACATAAAAATCATTATCCGGCTATTGATGTTTTAGCAAGCATTTCACGTGTTATGAACAACATTGTAAGCAAAGAACAAAAAAATGCAGCAGGAATAATCAGAAATTTAATAGCACAATACAAAAAAAATGAAGATTTAATCAACATTGGCGCTTATGCTAAAGGAAGCGATAAAAATGTCGATAAAGCAATTGAATTAATTGATGTTATTGATGAATTTTTAAAACAAGGAGCTGATTTTAAAGCAGATTTTGATGAAATTGTTGATGAATTAATAAAAATATCAAATTTATAAAAGTCTAATCAAATTCTTCTTCACATAATTCACAAATTATATGCCCGAGCGCGATATGCATTTCTTGAATTTGTTCGGTTGCCTTTGAGGGAGTATTAATTTCTAAATCAAAATCAAAATGTGTCTTTTCTTCTCCTGTTAAAAAAATCGTCTTTAGACCTTTATTTTTAGCAAAATTTAGTGCGTTTAAGACATTTTTGCTCTTGCCGCTTGTTGAAATACCAATTAAAACATCGTTTTTTTGTCCTAAGCCCTCAATTTGTCTTTTAAAAACATCGTCAAAAGAAAAATCGTTAGAAATCGCTGTCATTATTGAATTATTAGCACAAAGCGAAATTGAGGGAAAAGACTTTCTTATTTTTTTAAATTTTGAAATAAATTCACACGCTAAATGATTAGAATCACTTGCAGAGCCTCCGTTTCCGCAAAAGAAAATTTTATTTCCCGCTCGAAATGCACAGCAGATAATTTCAACAGCAGATTTAATTTCAGAAGCCTTGTTTTCTAAAAGTTTAAAATTTTGCTGTCTTGATTTAATTAATTCAACAATTTTTTTATCCATCTTTCCTCTCATTAATCATTTTCTTTTTTATAAATAACGAAACCGCCTCTATATGATGTGTTTGGGGAAATAAATCAACACCCTGGACAAATTGGGGGATAAAATTATCTTTAATTAAAATCTCCATATCTCTTTTTAGAGTCTGCGGATTACAGGAGATATAGATAATATTTTTTGCAAGTAAAGATAGAGTTTTTAGTGCGCTTTGTTCACATCCTTGCCTTGGCGGGTCTAAAATTACATAATCAAAAGTTCTTTTTTCTTTTACAAAATTTGAAAGATGTTTTTTTGCATCACCCTCAAAAATTTCATAGTTTTCAATATTATTTAACTTGAAATTCTCTCCCGCCATTAAAATTGCATCTTTATTTTCCTCAACAAGAGTAATTTTACTTGCTTTTTCACTTAAATAAATCCCGATAGCACCAACACCACCATAGGCATCTAAAATTGTTGAGTTTTGTTTGATATTATTTTTTACAACATCAAATAAATTAACCGCACTCAAAGGATTTACCTGAAAAAACGAAGAAGAGGAAATTTTATATTTTTTATCTTTTAAGTTTTCGATTATATAGTTTATTCCTTTAATAAGAAGTGTTTTTTCACCCAAGATTTTATTTGTTTTTTGATTGTTAAAATTAACACAAATTCCCTTAATTTCATTTTTAATTTCAATGATTTTTTGCGCCAATTGTTCAAATTTTGTTTTATAAAACTTTAAATATTGATTTTCATCGCAATTCAAAACAAAAGTCAACAAGACTTCTTTTTCATTATTTGAAATCCTTAATAAAACATTTTTCAAAAGTCCTTTGTTTGTTTTTTCGCAATAACAATCAAAGAAAAATTCTTCTCTTATTATTTTTGCAATTTCATTACCTGCTTCGGGTTGAATCGGGCAGAATTTGATGTTTATTAAATCATGGGAATTTTTTTTATAATAACCAAGTAAAATCCTTTTTGAATTTTTAGTCTGACGCGCGGGATATTGAATTTTACAACGATAGGAAAAACTTTTGGGCGATTTTATACAATCAAAAACTTTATCACCAACAATTGAAGAAAAAATATCTTTTAAAATTGATGTTTTTTCTTCAATTGAATAATCATAATCACAAATTTGATTATCACAGCTTCCGCAGACGTTGTACAATGCACAGGGTGGGTTGATTCTGTGTTTTGAGGGTTCAATTATTTCAATTATTTCCGCGCGCGCGTATTTTTTATTTAATTTAACAATTTTAACTTTTAAAACTTCATCCCTGAGCGCTCCCTCAACGAAAACAACAAATTTTTCTTCGCCATATCGCGCTAAAGCAAGCCCGCCAAAGGTAATTTTTTCTATTTTTACAATTATTTCGTCATTTAATTTAATCATTTATAAGTATTTTATCAATATGTAAAATACCTGTCAAAATCAACATCATCAAAAGAACATAAAAGTTTATAGATTTCATTATCTTCATCTAATCTTTGATATTTATATTCATCAAACTTCCAGCATTTAGGATTTAATCCGGAACATCTTATTATTTCATTTTCATATAAAATTTTTAACTTCTTTTTAACCACTTCAACGCTTAAATCAACTCTTTTAGCCAGTTCAACAGCAGTTATTCCTTTCGGGTTTGAATATTTTTCAGGCGTTAGAAACATAAGCTCCAAACCAACGAGCTTTAATTCTTTATCCTCATTTTCATAATCATATTCAAACATGATTTAATTCTACCTTAACTTGTGTTAATATTTTAATATGAAAAAGATTATTTTACTTTCTCTAATAATTTCATCTTTTATTCTGTCTCCTGTTTTTGCGGTTAATTTCGGAACTTATAAAACAGAAACAGAATACGGTTTAATAGACGGCTTTAAATGGAATTTCTTTAATCGCGAAGAGGGTAAACCATTAGTTCAATTAAAATCTGAAACCGAAGAAGAAAAAATACGCCTAGAAAAAGAAAAACTAAAACCACCCGAAAAGCAGGATGAAGTGCAGATGTACAGATTTATGCTTCAAGATACCGTTGCTTTTTAAAGATGGTTTTTGTTATAAAATTTAATTGTAAATTTTTATTAAGATTTTACTCTTTTCCAATATTCGGAGCTTGAAAAGTTCTTCCTGCAAGCTCTTTATCATACATCAAAAGTGCATATTTATCATCAGCAATTAATTTCAAGGTTGATAAAACATTATTAACATTATCTTCTTCTTCAACCTGTTCATCAATATACCAGTTTAGAAAATGTGCCGCTGCTCTGTCTTTTTCAGATTCTGCAACTTCGTAGAGTTCATTTATTTTTGAAGTTACGAATTCTTCATGATGTAAAACTTCTTCAAAAATTTCCACAGGATTTTTACCCTCAAATTTCGGGCAATCAATTTGAGAATATTCAACTTTTCCGCCGCGTGCATTAATATAGTTAATTAATCCCATAGCATGCGCTCTTTCTTCCTGTACTTGAACATCAAACCAATTTGCAAAACCGTCTAAACTCATATCTTTAAAAACTGCTCTCATTGTTAAATAAAGATATTCGCTGTAAAGCTCATAGTTTATTTGTTTTGAAAATGCTTGTTGTAATTTTTCGCTAATCATTTTTGCCTCCTAAATTAACTTTTATTTTACTATTTTAATTGAAATTTTTAATCATCCTATAAATTTTAATAAAGAATTAATTTTTTAATTGTTTTTAATAATCAATTTTTAAAGATAAAACAAATTTATTCTTCTCAAAATCAATCAAACCCGCTTTTTTCAATTTTGAAAGTTCAAAACACATAGCGCTTCTGTCAATATTTAAATAATCTGCAAGTTCTTGCCTGTTAAACAAAATTGAAAAAGAATTCGTTTTATTTTTTCTTGCTTCGTTTGATAAAAATGTCAGAATTTTATCTTTAATCGATTTTTGAGAAATATTTTCAATCTTTTCAATCAAATTAATATTTTCCTTTGAAATTATTGAAAATAAATTATTAATTAAAATTTTATGTCTTGTACAGGCATTTTGACACATAGAAGTACATTTTTCATAATTCAAAACCAAAACCTCAGCTTCTTCAAGAACAACAGCATCAATCGGACTTTCAAAATTAAGCGCAACTTGAGAAAGCGCAATACTGTCATTTGTACAAAGTCTTGAAATTATCATTCTGTTTGCCCAATAAGTATCTTTTTCAATGTTTACAGAACCTTTTAAAATCAAATAAATTTTTGAAACATTATCTCCCTGGCGGATAATTAAATCACCTTTAGAAAAAGAAAGAATTTGCGCTTTGAAACATTTTAAAAGTTCTTTTATTTCTTTTTCATTCATTGAATAAAAAATCGCGCTGTTTTTAATTTGAGCATAAAATTTTTCAATTTTTAACAGATTTTTATCCATTTTTATCCTTTTTGTTGTAACAACAACAGAAATGTTGTTAAAATTAGTATATAATAAAATCATAAAAAAGAAAAGAAAAAATTTTAAAAGAATAGGAGATAAATATGGCAACTCAACAAGAACAAAACCTAATCGACCTTTTAGACGGATACGTTACAAAAGGCGGACATCATTTAAATGTTAATGTATTTAATAGAGACACTTTATTAGATGCACAACAACATCCTGAAAAATATCCTCAATTAACAGTAAGAGTTTCAGGTTATGCAGTGAATTTCATCAAATTAACAAAAGAACAACAAGATGATGTAATATCGAGAACTTTCCATTCTCAATTATGCGGTTAATTTGATAATCTTTTTAAAATGTGTTTATTCCTTTTAATATTTTCAAAACAAAACCCTGAAATTATACATTCAGGGTTTTTATATTGCAAAAGTAGTTTTTGCATAATATAATTTAGAATATAATTTTAAGGGAAAGGTTTTTAAACAAATAATGAATAGTGTTGTTTTAGTCGGCAGAGTCGGACAAGACCCCGAGATTAAATATTTTGAAAGCGGAAAAAGCAAAACAACTTTTTCAATCGCTGTTGACAGATGGAATGCAAAAACCAAACAAAGAGAAGCTGATTGGTTCAATATTCAACTATGGGATAAAAAAGCAGAATCCGCGGCAGAATGGATTAAAAAAGGCTCAATGGTTTCAATTGAGGGTAGAATAATGGTTTCAAAATGGCAGACACCTGACGGTGAAAACGTTGAAAGATATTTAATTAATGCAACCGACTTTGGTTTTGTCGGAAGCAAGAAAGATACTCAAAGCGCAGTTCAATAATGACTCTACAACCAACAATAATAATCGCGGACGACCTTACGGGCGCTAATGATACAGCGCTTCAATTTTTCAGGGAAGGATATTCAACAAGAATCATAATTGATTTTGATCAGGATTTTTCTTCAATGAAGAATGTTGATGTTTATTCAATCACAACAGAAACAAGAAACACCGACAAAGAAACTGCAGTTGAACGAATATTAAGAATCAATCAAAAGCTTGAAAACAAGCTGAATTTAGAAAATTATTACAAAAAAATCGATTCAACTCTGCGCGGAAACGCAGGCGTTGAAATTGTAGCACTTTTAGAAGCTTCAAAAAAAGAAATTGCACTCATTGCACCGGCTTATATTGAAGAAAACCGCTCGACAATAGGCGGGTATCAGCTTTTAGACGGAATACCGATAGAAAGAACTCAATGCGCACTTGACCCTAAAGCGCCGATTTATGAATCTTTTATTCCTGATATTCTGGCAAAAGATTTAAATCCCGCATTTGAAAAACTTATCGGAATAATTGATTTTAAAACCATTGCTAAAGGTGCAGGACCGATTATTTTAAAATTAAACGAACTTATTCAAAAAGGCAAAAAACTAATAGTTTTAGATGCATCATCAAATGTAGATTTAGAACAAATTGCACTTGCTGTTAAAAAAAGCAGCTTTAACATTCTTCCCTGCGGAAGCGCAGGACTTGCAAAAGCACTAAACAAAATTTATGATACAGATAAAAAAAATGAACACATAGCACATCTTCCAAACCTTGCAAATCTTATAATTTCAGGTTCAGCAACACAATTAACCCTCAGCCAGATAGGAAAATTAAAAGAAACTTCAAACAACACCTGTTTCATTGATTTAACCTTAGAAGATGTTATTAGAGATGTTAAAGATGAAACGGTTAATTTGATTTGCGAAAATTTAAATGCAAAAAGAGATGTTGTTGTTCACTCTTCTTATCTGAACAACGAAATAATATCACAAAACGGTCAGGATTTATTAATTGATGCAGGAATTGCAAAAAACGAAATCACAAATAGAATAACGGATTATTTGGCTTCTTTATTATATGAAGTTAATTTAAAATCAAAATTTATTTTAATTACAATTGGCGGAGAAACGTCATATAAATGTGCAATAAAAATAAACAGCCTCTATTTAGAAATAATTGATAATATTTTGCCCGCAATACCTTTGTGTATTGACGCAAACGGTCAAATAATCGTCACAAAATCAGGAAATTTCGGCACCAATGAAACTCTAAACCATGTTTTAGATTATTTTGAAAAATTAAAAAAACAAAATTAAGGAGTAAAATTCAACTTGGGCAAATTTAAAACCTATAAAATCGCAATAACAACAGGAGATAAAAAAGGAATCGGCAAAGAGCTTGTCGAAAAATCTCTTAAATTTTTAAATTTATCTTTTGATGATGTTTTAATTATTGGTGAAAAAATAGCTTCACTCGATTATGACTGTATTCAAATTAATGAAAAAAATAATGGAAAGTTTTGTTTTGAATCTTTAAAGCTTGCATCAGAACTCGCACTTAAAGGAATGGTAAAAGGAATTGTAACTTCGCCTGTTTCAAAATATGAGCTTCATAAATCAGGTTTTATTTATAACGGACAAACCGAGGTTTTAGAAGAATTTTTATCTGAAAACAAAACCGCACAAATGGTTTTTATTGCAAATGATTTAAAAGTTATGCTTTTAACAAGACATTTAGCATTAAAAGATATTAAATTAAATAAAAATAAAATAATAAAACAGATTGAAGTTTTAAATGATTTTTTGATTAAAAAATACAATATCGAAAATCCAAAAATAGCTCTTTGTGCTCTAAACCCTCATTGCGGCGAGGGAGGGATTTTAGGAAAAGAAGAAAAAAGCATCCTTGAACCTGCTGTTAAAATTTTACAAAAAAATAATATAGATATCACAAGCCCGCAAAGTGCTGATTCATTATTTGCACATGTCGGATGGGAATTTTTAAATAATAAAAAATTAAGTTATGACTGTATAGTTTCCTGCTACCATGACCAGGGTTTAGCGCCTTTAAAAGCATTGGCTTTTGATAAAGCAATAAATACAACAATCGGTTTGGATAAAAATATTATAAGAACCTCGCCATCTTCAGGAACAGCTTATGATATTGCAGGCAAAAATATAGCAAACCCGCAAAGTATGATAGAAGCAATTAAACTTGCAGTTAAATTAACAGAAAATTAGAAATACGCCAAACAAAAAAGTTTTGGATTTATTAAGGTCATGGGTTTATTAAAAATGTTTTTTAATTTTGAAATATTTTTAAATTTAATTTATAACAAAAAATGCATAATTTGCGGTTGTTCAAAAACTGATGATTTATTGTGTAAAAAGTGTTTAAAAGATGTTGAATTTCATTCCTTTTTTCCACATAGAATTTTTCAGGGAATTGAAATTTATTCTTGTTCTAATTATGAAAAAAATATTAAAAAATTAATCCACATGCTTAAATTTTCGCACAGAAAAAATGCCTCAAAACCTTTAGCAAAAATAGCTTTTAAATATTTTAAAAATATCAATAAAAACAATAATTACACAATAATCTTTCCGCCGTCGCACATTTTAAGAAACACTCAAAGAGGCTTTGAGCCAATGTTTTTAATAGCAAAAGAATTTTCAAAACTAACAGGTTTTAAAATAGAGAAAAATTTAATAAAAAAATCAAAATACACAAAACCTCAATATAAAACAAAAAACAGAGAAAAAAACATTAAAGGAAGCTTTATTATCAATAAAAAACTAATTGAAAAATACAAAAGCAAAAACATCTTACTTATAGACGACATAACAACTTCAGGCTCAACAATAAATGAAATTTTAAAATGTTTATTATCATGCGAAATTAAAAATATCACCTGTTTAACTATTTCTAAAGCTTGTTTATAAATTGTGGAAAAAATAAACAACTTTTACACAAGAAACTTTTCAATAATAATAAGGGTTTCATTGGTTTTTGCACAAATATTTTGTCTTTATTATAAATTATTAAATTTATATATAAATATATATCTATATATAATATATATTTTTTAAAAAAAGAAAAGC
>CAPYQR010000008.1:14099-20765 GCA_948742005.1 uncultured bacterium | reverse complement strand
GCATCAGCCTGTGCAGAAACGCCGCCGCCGACTGCTTTAACTCTGATGTCAAATTTATCTTGATTTTCAGTTAAAACAAGGGGTCTATAGATTGTCATTTCTAAAGAGGGTCTGTTTCCGAAATATCCTTTTAGGGTTTTGCCGTTGATAAACACTCTGCCTTTGCCTGATACAACTTTTGCAACGGCAATGGAGCATTTTCTTCTTCCTGTTTTTACGATTTCGTTTTTATTATCTTTAACAGCCATTATTTATCTCCTTTTAAGTTGTAGATTTCAGGTTTTTGTGCTTCGTGCGGATGATTTTCACCTGCATAAACTTTTAATTTTTGGAATTGTTCATCCCCTAAAGTATTATGCGGAAGCATACCTTTAACGGCTTTCTCAATAGCTTTTGTCGGGTCTTTTTCCATTAAAGCTTTGAAGCTGATTTCTTTAAAACCGCCGGGATATCCTGAGTGGCTTCTGTATAATTTATCTGTTTCTTTTTTGCCTGTAACAACGATTTTTTCTGCGTTGATGACAATTACAAAATCACCCGTATCAACATGCGGTGTGAATTGAGGTTTATTTTTGCCTCTTAGTATGTTAGCACATTCGACTGCTAATCTTCCCAAAGCAACGCCGTTGGCATCAATTACATACCATTTGCGGGCTACTTCAAGGGGTTTTGCACTAAATGTTTTCATTTATTTACCTTCCTTTTAATTGTTTATTTATATAACTTTCAACATCATCGTAACCGACATATTCAAGGGTTAAACCTTTAGCATCAATTACGCTTGCTGCTTTTGTTCTGTCTTTTGAAATCAAAACTTTCTGCATTGCATCAGGGTTTAAGTTATTTCTTTCGATAAACAAAACCTCGCCTGTTATCGTTCTTACCATGTTGTATAAAAAACGATTTCCGACGATATCTATAAAAACAAAGTTGTTTCTTCCAATCTTTTCTTTTTTTGCTGCGGCATAATAAATCGTACAATCGTTATAAGGGTTATCAGATTGAGATTTAAAAGCGCTGAAATCGTGATGCCCGATTAAATATTGAAGCGAATTGTTGATTCTATCTATATTTAAATCAATATAAGGGTAAAAAAGATAATCATCACTAAAAACCGAAGCAACATGGCTGTTTAGTATTTTATATCTATAATGCTTATATTTTGCATCCTTTTGAGCATGAAAAGAGTTGAGAACTTTTTCAAGTTTAAAAATTTTAACATCATCAGGCAAAATACAATTTAAGCTGTATAGAAATTTATCCTTGTCGTTTATTGGATTGTTTTGGTTTAAACAGGGTGTTTCTATGTCAAAATGCGCGGTTTGATATCTGGCGCTCACTTTGGCATCAGTTCTGCCTGAGATTGTTATATTAACTTTGTTTTTTGTCAATGTGCAGAGTGCTTTTTCGATTTCTCCCTGGACGGTTCTTTTGTCCGGTTGCTTCTGGCTTCCGTAAAAATTACGTCCATAAAATTCAAAAGCTATGATGTATCTGTTTTTTGGAGTTAATTCCGGCATTGGTTTTTATTAAACCAATTGAATTAAAGCCATTTCTGCATTGTCGCCGCGACGGGGAGTTAGTCTAAGGATTCTTGTGTATCCGCCGTTGCGAGTAGCGTATTTTTTACCGATAACAGAGAATAATTGTCTTAAAACAGATTGCTTCGGAAGCTTTTTGCCCTCGGGCATTGCATCAAACAATTCGCCTGTTTCAGTATCAATAAATTTTTCTGTTTCAATATCGTAAATGTCTTTTTTAGCTTCACGTCTTGCCGCTAAGTCTCCTTTTTTGGCAAAAGTGATGATGGATTCGGCAAAAGGTTTAAGTGCTTTTGCTCTAGCCATTGTAGTTGTAATTTCACCATTTAAGAACAGTTGTGATGCCAAAGTGCGCAATAACGCTCTTCTTTGGTCAGCTGCCTTAGATAGTTTATGAATTTTACGACCGTGTCTCATTTTTATTTTCCTTTTATATTGTTATTGTTTAATCTTAACTAAATTAATTCCAAATCATCAACACCCTCGGGATTTGGCTGCAGGTCAAGTCCCATTTGGTGCAGTTTTTCGATAACTTCATCGGATGATTTTTTGCCGAAATTTTTGATGTTTAATAAATCATGTTCTGATTTTTTAAGAAGTTCACTCATCGAATTAATGCTTGCTCTTTTTAAACAATTGTAAGCGCGGACTGAAAGTTCCAAATCTTCAATTGATAAAGTCGGTGTTGATTCTTCTTCAACTTCTTGAGTTTCAATAACTTCTTGTTTAACTTGCGCAGGAGCTCCTGTAGTTCCTGCAATTTGGCTAAAGTGTTCAATCAGTAGAGTTGCCGCTTTAGATAAAGCTTGTCCGACTTCAATTGAACCGTTTGACCAGATTTCCAATGTTAATTTGTCAAAATCTAATGACTCGCCTACACGTGCAGGTTCAACATTGTAGCTGACTCTTTTGATTGGCATAAATACCGCATCAATCGGCAGAAGGTCAATCGGAAGCCCGTTTTTTTGTTCTTTTAAAACATCAACCGCAACATAACCTTTGCCTGTTTCAACTGTAATATCGGCATGGATTGAACCGCCTTGGGACAATGTGCAGATTACACAGTCAGGATTAACAATTTTAACACCTGCAGGAAGTTCAATATCTCCTGCTAAAACAGAGCCTGCTGTTGTTACGTCTAATCTTAAATGCTGTGGTTCAACAGAATCAGTTTTTACAACAACTGATTTAAGATTTAACATAATATCAATAACATCTTCGACAACCCCGGGAATTGAAGTGTATTCGTGAGTAATTCCCTCAATTCTGACAGAAGTTACAGCCGCACCTTCCAAGCTTGATAACAAAACTCGTCTGAGCGCGTTGCCTATTGTTGCACCATAACCTCTTTCAAGCGGTTCAATAACGAATTTACCATATTGTGAACCGTCTGATGAAGTTGTAGTATTAATATTTTTGATTTTAAGTTCCATAATTTTATTCTCTCCTAATTATTTAGAGTAATATTCAATAACGAGTTGTTCTTTGAATTCAGGGTCAAGTTCTTCTCTTTCCGGAATTCTGTCGAAAGTAACTTTTAGTTCGTTTCTGTCAACAGTCAACCAAGCGTAGTTAAGAGCTAAATCTATCATTTCAATAACACTTTTAACAAATGTTTTAGAATTTTCTCTAACTGTAACAACATCGCCTGTCTTTAATAAATAGGATGGAATATCAACTTTTTTGCCGTTAACAAGAATGTGAGCATGGTTGACGATTTGTCTTGCTTGTCGTCTTGTGATGGCAAAACCTGCTCTGTATAGAACATTGTCTAATCTTGATTCAAGAGTTTGTAACATGATTGTGCCTGTTACACCTGTTTTTCTTGAAGCATTTTTGTAATATTTTGCGAATTGTTTTTCGCTGACTTGATAAGTCATTCTGATTGTTTGTTTTGCTTTTAATTGATTAGCGTAATCAGAAGCTTTTTTTCTTGCGGCACCGTGTTGACCGGACGCGGTTTGACGCATTGACGTTGTTAATTTGCGATTAGATAAATCTTTAACGCCGTAGTTTCTGAATAATTTGTTTGCTGGTCCTTTATATCTAGCCATTTTAGCTCCTATTGTTTAATTATACTTTTTATACTCTGCGTTTTTTGGGCGGGCGGCAACCGTTGTGAGGAATCGGAGTTACATCTTTAATTAATGTAATTTCAAGTCCTGCACCTTGAATAGCTCTGATTGCCGTTTCTCTGCCTGAACCCGGGCCTTTAACATAGACTTCGACTTTTTTCATTCCTTGGTCTATTGATTTTTTAGCTACGATTTCAGCAGCACTTTGAGCGGCAAACGGAGTTCCTTTTCTAGCACCTTTAAAACCGCATCCGCCTGCAGAAGCCCAAGCAACAGCGTTACCTTGAGTATCCGTAGAAGTTACGATAGTGTTGTTAAAAGTTGATTGAATGTGAACAACACCTTGTAATATATTCTTTCTTTCTTTCTTTCTAGTTTTTGTTGGTTTAGCCATTATTATTTTTTCCTTTTAATTTAATTTTGACCTATTTTTTCTTACCTGCGATTGGACCTGTTTTTTTGCCTCTGCGTGTTCTCGCATTGGTTTTTGTTCTTTGACCGCGAACGGGGAGTTTTCTTCTGTGGCGAATGCCTCTGTAAGAATTAATTTCGCTTAAACGTTTAATGTGAAGCGATTCTTCTCTTTTTAGGTCACCTTCGATTGTGTAGTGAGCGATTTCGTTTCTTAGCTTTTTGATATCATCTTCGGTCAAATCATCGGTTCTCAAATCTTGAGAAATGTCGCAGGCAGCTAAGATTTTAGCGCTTCTGGTTGGTCCGATTCCGTAGATGTAGGTTAATGCTATAACCATTCTTTTATTGCGGGGTAAATCAACCCCAACTAATCTTGCCATTTATTTTCTCCTATAATTAACCTTGTCTTTGTTTGTGTTTCGGGTGTTTGCATACAACGGTTACTCTGCCGCGTCTTTTGATAATTTGGCAGTCCTTGCATATTTTCTTTACGGATGCTCTTACTTTCATTTTTTTATCCTTTATTTTAGTCTGTATGTAATTCTTCCTCTGCTCAGGTCGTATGGCGTCATTTCGACTTTGACTTTATCTCCGGGCAGAATTCTTATGAAATTTTTTCTGATTTTGCCTGATATATGGGCTAAAATTTCATGTCCGTTTTCAAGCTCAACACGAAACATTGCGTTGGGTAATGATTCAAGTATTGTGCCTTCTAGTTCAATTACGTCTTTTGACATAGTTTTCCTTAATAATTTGTTCGTATAAATAATCATACATGTTGAAAATTTGATTGCAAGCGAAAAAACCTTAAAAATTCAACAAATATGCAACTTTTCAAACAAATTACATAATTATTTTTTTAAAAATAGAACACATTAAGCATTTGTCATTATGCTGAAAACCTAATTGCAGCTGAAATTAATCCTCGTTTTGTTAACTTTTGTTAAATCTTTTAAAAAACGTATATTTAAAAAAATAATTTTACATAAATTTATTCTAATCTTTTTGTTAATAAAAAAAATTCTTTTTTTAAATTATAATATCTTTAATTTACTACTAAGCCGAGGGGAATCTGATGGAGTTTTTTAAAAATATAATGGACTTAACGCGCGCCTATACGCTGCCGATGACTTTTGCTTCATGTTGTGTGATTTTTTCTTATGCGCATTTTTATTTTAATTTTTCATACTTTGATTTTTTCATTCTTTTAATTGCTTTTTGTATACTTCAAATGGCGGCTAATTTATTTGATGATTATATTGATATTAAATCAAAGCTTAATAATGGTGTTAAGCTTGAAGAGATTAAATTTGCAAGTGCAAGAAAGGCTGTATTAATTAAAAATAAGACTTTTTCAATAAATCAGGTTGAAATGATTTTGTCTTTTCTTTTTTTAACAGCATCTTTAATCGGAGCGTATTTTGTTTTGCACTCCGGTGCAATGATTCTTCTTTTTGTGTTGGCGGGTGCGGTTTGCCTTTTGTTTTATCCAAAATCTTCTTCTTGTTGTCTTAGCGAGATTATAACGGGTTTTGTTTTTGGACCTTTGATGATTAATGCGGGATTTTATGCGCTGATTGGCGAATTTAATTTTAATTTATTTCTATTGTCGATTGCAATCTTTTTTACAACAAATGTTTTATTGCACACTCACAATATTATGGATTGGGAATTTGATGTTGAAAATAATAAAAAAACTTTTGCAATTTTATTGAAAAACAAGCCAAATGCAATTACCGCATTAAAATGGATGATGATAATTCCTTACTTGATAGTTGTTTTTGGAGTTTTTAATTTAAATTTTTCTCCTCGTATGCTTTATGTATTTTTTACTTTACCTGTTGCTGCGAGGTTGCAAAAATCAATAAAAGATTATATAAATATAAAAGATGTAAAATTTATCCCCAAATGGTATTATGGGCCGTTTGAAAATTGGGATAAAATAAAAGAAAATAAAATGGATTATTTTATGTATCGATTTTATTTGGCAAGAAACTTTGCTCTTTTCTTTGCAATTTTTGCATCAATTGGCGCAATGTTTTAAATTAAAATTAAACAGGAAATAAAACGGAATTTAGATAAAAATATGAAAAAGATTATATTGGCAGTTATTTGTTTATATCTTGGAGGGGTAATTATGTCGAGTGCTTTAGATAAGGTTGAAGAAAATATTTTTAAAATCGGAAGTAAAGATTTGAAAAATAATGAAACTTTGCCTTATACACATGTTTATAAAGGTTTTGGCTGTAATGGCGGAAATCTTTCTCCGGAGCTCCATTGGACAAATCCTCCCATGAATACAAAAAGTTTCGCATTGATTTGCCATGACCCTGATGCTCCAAAGGAAAACGGATGGTATCATTGGCTTGTTTTAAATATTCCATTATCAACAAACTCAATTGCTCAGGGAGCTAAATTTAAAAATTCTTTTGAAACAGTTACAGACTTTGAATCCGTTGGCTATAACGGCGCTTGTCCTCCGATAGGACATGGAATTCACCATTATAATTTTACAATCTATGCACTTGATGTTGATAAAATTGAAATTGATAAAAATACAAAACCAAAAGAAGTTGAACAAAAAGTTTTGGCTCATACAATTGCAAAATCAACAATAACAGCACTTTATGAAAGAA
>CAPYQR010000008.1:1702-14089 GCA_948742005.1 uncultured bacterium | reverse complement strand
GTGCTGAAAAATGAATGAACTAAAATGAATTATGCTTTAAGTTAAAAAATAATCACAGATTAATTTTTCTTTTTTGTTTGATGAGTGTAAAATTTCAATAAGCTTTTGTTTTATTGAGGGTTTGTAGCAAAGTTTTTTGTAATTGTCAACTAAAATTGCTTTTTGGACAATAATTTTATTATATTCCTTTGATTTTTCTTCATTTTCCTCAATATAAGGTGCAAGTTCCTTTAATCTGCGTTTGCAGGCAAAAATTGCTTTTTCAAGGCTTTGTTTGTTGTTTTTTCTCATGATAAACTCTTATTTTATGGGGATTCAAGATAAGAAGCCTTTTTTTGTTTTAAAATCGGCTTTGTGATTCTATAATACATTATTTTAAAAATTAAAACTCATCCATTATATGTAAAAAGATAAAACAGCGTTTATTTGAATGAGATTATTTTAAACATAGAGAGATTTATTCAATTATTTGGCGTATTTTTACAATTTAAAAAAATATTAAAATTATTATATTATGAAAACAAAGGTTTACGCTTATCTTCATACGCATTGGGATCGAGAATGGTATAGAGATAAGGAAGATTTTAATTTAAGATTATTAAAAGTTTTTGATATTGTTTTAGATGAACTTGAGAATAAAAAAGCTCCGTGTTTTTATTTTGACGGTCAAATATCTGCTCTTTTGGATTATTTAAAATATCGAAGCGAAAAGAAAGATTTAATTAAAAAATTAATAAAAGAAAAAAAACTTTTCATAGGGCCTTATTTTGTCAGCGCAGATAGTTTTCTTGTTTCTTATGCTTCAATGCTTAAAAATCTTGATTTTGGATTAGAAATCTCAAAAAGTTTTGATGCAAAAGATTTTATTGGCTATATGGCAGATATTTTTGGAATTTCAAAAAGTGCATTTTTGGCTCTTGGTGAAAAAAATATTGATAAAGCTCTCATCTGGCGCGGGGTTAATCCTTTAAAAATCAATAATAATTCCGATTTTATTTTTCAAAATATCAAAACAACCTGGCTTGCGCAGGGATATTTTAATGATTTTTTATTTGCTGATATTCCATCTGAAAAAAAAGCTCAAAATATTGAAAATTGTTTAAATAAAATCAAAAAATTTTCATACGTCATTCTTTTGCCTATCGGTGCTGATCATTTGGGGATTTTAAGAGATTCCAAAAAAGTTGTATGTGAGATTAATTCTTATTTAAAAAATTATGAAATAACTCTTGCAAGTCCTTTTGAATATTTTAAAAATGTTAATTTTAAAAATATTATTCCTAAAAATATTCAAAAAACTTCACACATAGAATTTTTAGATAATTCAGACACTTATATTCTTCAAGGGTGTTACAGTTCAAGGATTTATCAAAAAGTAAAAAACAGAATTCTGGAAAATAATCTTTCAAGAAAAGCAGAAGTGCTGAATTATTTTTTAAATTATAATTATCAAAAAAATATCGATTTTGCCTATAAAACTTTAATTAAATGCCATGCGCATGATGGAATTTGCGGATGTTCGATTGATTCTGTTCATCGCATGATTGATTCAAGGCAAGAAAAGAGTGAAAATATTATCAATTCTGTTTTGAAAAATATTATCGCTGATTTTAAAAAAGAAAAAAATCTGCAGGGTAAAACAAAAGATAAAATTGGCATTTTTAATCTTTCAAATACTGAAAATTTAAATGTTGTTAAAATCAAAGCACCATATAAAATTAAAAACGCACAAGTTATCTCAAAAGAAAGAACTTTTGAAGATGATATTTATTATGATATTTATAAAATCCCCGTTACCGAACAAATAACAAATATTTACACCCAGCTTGTCGAAATTGAAAATACTAAAAAATTTTCTTTTTCAATTCAAGAAATCAAAAAACCGGCGAATAAAGTTAAAATCACCCCTGAATCTATTGAAAATGATTTTATTAAATTAGAAATAAAAGATGGCGAAATAAAAATTATTGATAAAAAAACAAAAAATAAAGAAGCAGTCTTTGAATTAACCGATATTAAAGATTTGGGCGACAGCTATAATTTTGCACCTGAGGGTGAAATTCAAAAGTTAAAACTGTTAAAAACAAAAATTATTAAACAAGGACTTATTCAAAGCACCTTAAGATTGTACTTTAAAAATATTCAAGTTGATGTTGTTTTGAATAATTATTCAAAATTTTTGAAATTTAATTCAACAATAGACAATAAAAAGAAAAATCATAAAATTCAGGCTGTTTTTAAACTTCAAGAAAATATAACTTCAACAATTGCGCAGGATGCTTATGGAATCATTGAGCGCGAAATTGATTTTGATTATAAAATGCAGGATTTTATGCCTGCACAGCGTCCTGTTGAAATTAAAACAAACTCGTATCCAATGCAGAATTTTGTAAATTTTAAAAATAATTCAATATTAACAAAAGGTTTGAGTGAATATGAAGTTTATAAAAACGAATTAAGAATTTGTCTGTTACGGGCATTTTTAACAATTTCAAATCCTAAAAATAAAGCACGTTTTATTCCCGCAGGACCGGATTTAAAAACGGTTGATTCGCAATGTCTTTTTAAAACAAAACAGGAGTTTGCTTTTCTTTTTGGAAATTATAAGGATTGTTTTAATTTTCTCGATGAATTTTTTGAAAATTATTTAACATTTGATTGCGAAATTAACAAAAATTTAAAAATAGATGAAATCGAATTTGATGAAGAATTATCAAGAGGAAAAAATTTTTATTTTTATTGCATAAATCAAGATAAAAAAATAATATTTAAATATGATTAATTTTTTATGATATAAATTTTTATTGTCGGGAATAATAAAATAGGTTAAAATAAAAGTTGAAGGATTTTAAGCGGAGAACATTTATGAACAAAACTCAATGGGCAGTTGAAATATTTAATAAATACGGAATTAAAACATTTGTTGATAATAACGGTATGATTACAATTTCTCATTATTCCCAGCCAAAAGAAAAAACTTTTGAAGAATTGGGAATAAATGAAGATGAGCTGATTGAAAACGTAATCGCCTGCGATGGCGTTTTTGATACAAGAAAATCATCTCTAAAAACTTTCCCTTTGATTGCTTCAAGGGAAATCAGGATGTATAAAGATAATAAAATCACTCAAATGCCTAATTTAAAATCTGTAGGAATTTTGGTTGCAAATGACAGTTTGAAAAAACTCCCGAAATTAAAAATTGCAGCTTCAATTTCTCTTGAAAATTCGCCGATAAAATCATTACCAAAATTAAAAGAAGTCGGAATTCTTGTTGCACAAAATTCAGCTCTGGCTGATTTATCTTCTCTTGAAAAGGTTAAAAAACTTTGTTTGATTGATTGTCCTGTGGATGATTTGAAAAATTTAAAAGAAGCAAGCGATGTTTTTATTTGTTCAAGTGATGAAAACAACAAAACAAAATTGACAGTTTTGAATGAGCTTGAATCGGTTGAAAATATTTTTGTTGCAAATTCTGAATTAAAATCGTTTCCAAAACTTAAAAAAGCGCAAAAAATTGCTCTTTTCAACACTCAAATCAAAAGCGTAAAACCCTCAATCGGCGCTGCAGTTGAAATCGGAACAAAAATAAGCGATGAAGAATTAACGCAAAAATTTGATACGTTTACAGATTGGTATAATTCTGACCTTTTAAATCAATCAATGGATTTATTGGGAAATATTGTTAATCAGATTAAATCGTAAATTTTTTCAAGTTTTGAAGACAAGTTGACAAAAAATATCTTTTTTGATTTTTATATAAATAAAAATCGTTTTAAGAATAGAAGATATTTATGAAAATTAGTCAAATTAATTCTTTTTTGTTAAATTATAATTTTCAAGGCAGAAAACCAATTTCAATTCCTATTGATGAATTTGAGGATTATGTTGCAAAGCATCCAAAATTTAGTCTTGCGCAAATTGCTAATCATTTTAAAGTAAGCAGAAGCGCGCTTGACAGATTTGTCAAAACAAACGATATTAAAGCTTTTAAACCTAGAAAAAGAGGCTTACCGAGCTCTAATATTAAAAAAGACGACCTGGCGGAATACATCAGGCAAAATCCCAAATTCACCCAAGAAAAAATTGCGCAGCATTATTCAACAACCGCTTCAACAATAGGTAAATTAATTAAAAATTATAATATTGAAATTTATACAAATAAAAGCAAGAATCATCCAATAAATTTAACGAAAGAAAACTTGCAGACAATAATAAAACAAAACCCAAAATTCACCGAAGAACAGCTTGCTGATTATTTCGGGGTTTCAATATCAACCATTTCAAAATATATCGATAAATACAATATTGATTATATTCGCTACAAATATCCTTATTAAATTATTGAAAAAGATAGAATATTAAAAATTTTATTAATTATATATTTATTAATTTTACAAATTTATTATGAATGTCTGAAAAAGATAAATAATGTTGATAATAAATTTTATGATGATGCAGAAACATTACTTAATTGGTGCAAGAATTCACACAATGCATTCATAAAAGGTAACAGTACCCAAAAAAGTCTGATTGCAAAATGTGTACTATCGAACTTGACTTATAAAGACAAAAAGCTAGATATAGAGCCGTTTGAGGTCTTTTATAATCTTTTAAGCGTTGATGCAAAAAATACAACTATCGAACTTGCTGAAACACAGACAGAGAGCATAAAAAAAGCACCCGAAAGTGCTAATTTTAAAAATGGCGGGAACGACGGGGCTCGAACCCGCGACCTCATGCGTGACAGGCATGCGCTCTAACCAAACTGAGCTACGCTCCCAAACCATATTTAATTTTCAAATTTCTGTTTTGCTTGAAGTGCTTATTTATATTTTATTTAGTTTGTTATCAACTGTCAAGCTTATTTTATTTGTTTTTTATTGAGCGTAAACGCTTACTTGTTTTCTTGTTCTTCTGTAAGGTTCAAATTTAACTACACCGTCAATTAGAGCAAACAATGTGTCGTCTTTGCCTTGACCTACGTTGTTTCCGGCGTGGAATTTAGTTCCTTTTTGTCTTACCAGAATGTTTCCTGCTGTAACTTTTTCATTAGCGTATTTTTTGACGCCTAATCTCTTACTTTCGGAATCACGACCGTTTTTAGATGAACCTACACCCTTCTTATGTGCCATTTTTATTCTTCTCCTGTTGTTTCTTCAGTTTTAGCTGATTTTGATGCTTTTGTGTTGATTTTGTTAATCATAACACGTGTGAATTGTTGTCTATGACCTTGTTTAACTCTTGTTCCTTTTTTGGGACGTTGTTTGTAAACAATTACCTTTTTAGCTTTGTCATTTTTAACAACGATACCGTCAACAGTAGCAGAAGCTACATAGGGTCTGCCGACTTTTGATTTTTTGCCGTTAACTAACATAACGATTTTATCAAAAGTTACTTTTTCATCGGCTTTGGCGTCTAACAATTCGATATCAACATATCTGCCTTCTTCAAGTTTATATTGTTTTCCGCCTGTTTCAACTATTGCGTACATTTTGTGTCCTTTCGTTTTAAGGAATCGTAGTTAGAATCAGTTGTTTTTCTAACATTTTGACACGACCAACCTATCTGCAAAAAATAATATATCTAAAATAAAATTTTATGTCAAGAAAATCTTAACAATTCTTAGTTAATATTTCAGCTTATTAAATCAAGCATTTGCGAAATTGCGTTATCAAGCCCGCAGAAAACTGCTTTTGAAATTATGCTGTGTCCGATATTTAATTCCTTTAAATCAGGAATTTGTTTCATCAAATAAACGTTTTCGTAATTCAATCCATGTCCTGCGTTAACCTTAATCCCAAGGTTTTGCGCGTATTTTGCGGCATTTTTCAACTTATTTAATTCGTTTTCAAAATCACCCTCTGTAAATGCATTTGCAAATTTTCCCGTATGCATTTCAATGTAATCTGTTCCGATTTGTTTGGCAGCATCAATTTGTTCCGTATCGGGGTCAATAAAAAGACTTATTATAATACCTTTTTCTTTTAAGGGCTTTATGAAATCTTTTAAATATTCAATCTGATTTTTAACATCAAGTCCGCCTTCTGTTGTAATTTCAAGGCGTTTTTCGGGAACAAGACAAACACTGTAGGGCAAAAGTTCAAGTGCGATTTTTTGAATTTCTTTTACGCTCGCCATTTCAAGATTTATTTTTGCTCCCAATTTTTTTATATCGTATAAATCTTTTTCTTTAATATGTCTTCTATCTTCCCTTAAATGCATAGTCAGAGCCAGAATATCTTTTTTTAGTGCGATTTTTGCCGCTTCGGCAAGATTTGGTTCAACCCCGCCCCTTGCGTTTCTAAGGGTTGCAATATGGTCTATGTTAACTCCTAATTTCATATTAAAAATATACATCAAAAATATTTCGAGCAGTAAAAAAATATTAAATTATTAACAAAATTTACAATTTATATTTAATTTTCGATATTTGTATTATAATTTTTATGTAGTCATATAGTTCAAATGGGTAAAAATAAATTGATTTGTCCTAAATGTAAGGCTGAAGTGTCGGATGACGATATTTTTTGTCCTAATTGTAATCTGAAATTAATTTTTACTTGTCCGAAATGCAAAGCCCCAACGCATTTAGGTCCTGTACAGTGCGAAAATTGCGGTTTTACGTTAATTAAGCTTTGCCCTGAATGTAAAGCTAAAAATTTTGCATGGAGTGAAAAATGCCGTAAATGCTCCTATATTTTTACTCAAAATGACGAAAATCTTTCTGCTGTTAAAATCTCACAGGATTCAAAAAATAATTCCGATAAAGAAATAATTAAAAAGCAGGAAAATGATAAAAAAACAGATAACAAATTAAAAAATGTTCAATACAAAGAATTTAAAGTAGATTCATCGGATGATGAAAACAATGACGCTGTTAAAAAGGCGAAAAAAGGCGGTTTAAAAGAAAGACTGGATAAAATTACCTCTGATGATAAAACTGCGCAAAATTATGAAACAAAAGAAGAAGCTCCCAAAAAACAAATAACTTTCGAATCTTCTAAAAATCCAAAACAAGAAAAACAAAAAAAAGAACCCGAAGAACAAAGCAACTGTTTTTTAATTTATATTGATTTTATTAATCTTGACAAAACTTTTGAAAAATATGATAAAGATGATTTTAAACAAAAAGTCATCCAAAACATTAAAACAAATGTTAAGATAGTTTTTGATGCAGATTGCAGCTTTGTAAGCTCGCATTGTGTTATGTTTAAATTTAACTATACAAAAGGAATGAATTTCCTCGAAATTGCGAATCGTTTTGATGAGGAATTTCAAAAATTTAACGAAATTCTTGAAAAAACTCTTGACAGAGGTTTGTCGTATAAGTTTGCTGTTACAACAATCGATGAAGTTAGAAAAACAAAAGAAGTCAACCAGTTGAAATTTGGTTCAGACAAAGATATTATAGTTTCAAACGGAGCTTATTCAAGGTTCAACAGCGATTTATCTTTAATTAAGATTGCATCCGATTCTTATAAAATGGTTTTTCTTGACCAAAAACCTGTTTTTGAACAATCTGAAGAACATAAATATGACAAATGTCTTGAGATGATTTTAAATAATCTCAAAGAAGTTAATTCTCAAATTAGAATAATCTCGCTTAATGCTCCGCGCGGTGCTGGCAAAACCCATCTTTTAAATGAAGTTTGTGCAAATTTATCTGAAGAAGAATTTAAAAATTACCTTGTTTTTTATGCTCAATGCGGTGCTTTGACACAAATCAGCCCTTACGGCTTAATTCAAAGCTTTTTTGCATCTTTGTTTGATTGTCCTTGCATAATGCAGGGAGAATTTGACCTTAAGATTTTTGAATGCCGCGTTTTGGAGCGTTTAAAACTCGACAAGATTGACCCTGAAAAACTTGAAACTCTTGCAAACATTATCTATCCTCTTAAAAAAGATAATTATGAAAATATTTTAATTAACAAAGAAATAACCTATAATCATTTAAAAGATGTTTTTGATTATTTAAAACGCAAGAAAAATATCGCTATGGTTGTTGATGATTTTGATTTAATTGATGAATCATCCTATGGTTTTTTGAAGTTTTTGGTTGAGGATGGATATTTTGATAATAATGCGAAAATGGTTTTAGGTTATAAAAATCATAATAGCGTTTCAATGTATTTCCAATCAAGCAAATTGACTGCGCAGAATTGTTTAAATATTTCTTTGAGAAATTTAAATACTTCTGAAAGTAAGATTTTTATCAAAAAAATATTAGGCGAAGATTCCGTTGTTCCGAATGATATTTTATCGCAAATTGCATATAATGCGCAGGGAAACATTGCATATATTGAACAAATTCTGCAATATTTATTTGAGCGTAAACTTTTGTTTGTAAAAGATAAAATTGTTAATTTTAAAGAAGATTCACTTGATGCTGAAATTCCTCAAAACTTGGAAAAATGTTTTAATTTAAGATTGGAATTTTTAAAAGAAAATAATTTAAAAGAATATATTTTTCTCAACCTTGCATCTTTGCTTGGTGACAAATTGGACTATAAAATTTTAGGACCTGTTTTTGAATTAAGTGAAAATGATTTTTATGATGATTTGGCGCGTCTTGAAAAGAAAGGATTTTTAAAGAAAAGATTAACACAAGAGCAATTTGCCTTTAGAAATTCTTTAATTTGGTCATATTGTTATGTAAGGGCAAAGGAAGAGCCTGCAATTAAAGCACAGGTAGAAAAGCTGCTGCTTGAATTAAACAGCAAAATTACAACAACACCTTTAATTTGTCCAATTTTAGCGCAGATTCTTGATAACAAAGAACTTGCCTACAGCCTTTGGACAAACAGCTTAAGATATTCAAGCTATATTGGGGATGTTAATCTTTATACAATGGCACAAAAACAAAGCCTGATTTTATTGGAAAGTGTCAAAATCGATAATCTTGAATATACTAAAAATAATATTTGCGAACGATTGGGAAAATTGATTTATCAAAAAAATCCTTCAGATGCTAAGGATTATTTAACAAATGTTATTGTTTCTTTGCAAAATGCACAAAATGCAAATGAAGAAACTAATGAAAAACCTGATGATGAACAAGTTAATTACTGTATCAATAAAATAATTGATTTATCGGGATACTTAGTCAAAGCAACTTATTTAACGCAAGACTATACCGGTTGTATTGAAATAATTGATAATGTTTTAAAATATTTTAATTCAAAAGATGCTCAAGACAAGAAATATGTCTATGAACTTAAAACAACATTAATCAAAACAAGAAAACTTGATGCGCTTTTGAAATTAGGTTCATGGGAAGAATTGTCAAGCCTTGTGAATACTGAAATTAATCCTGTGCTGCAAAAAAATCTTAATATTTTTTCAAAACATAAATGGATTTCTCAAAGCGAAATATTCTATGCTTGGATTGAATCAAATATAATTCTTGCTCAAAGCTACAGCCAGCAAGGTTCGCCTTTGGCATTAGAATTAATTGCAGAAATTGAAAAAGTTTTATCAAAAGAAAAAGGTCCGCGCGCAGAACTTTTGAAAATACGTCTTGCTTATGCAAATGCTTCTGCCTATACTGCTATTGGCAAGTTTGACGAATCAGATGCGATATTGCAAGAGATTGTAACTGATTTTTCTTATGTGATTGATACTCCTTTGATGGTTTGCGAATGGAATATCATAAGCTTGATTAACAAAATTTTAAGAAACGATTTTGAAACAATAAAAGATGAGCTTTTTGAAGCTACGGCTTTTGCCAATAATTCAGGGGATGAAGTTTCTAAAAATCTTTTAAAGACACTTCTTGCATTTGTTTTATTGGAAGAAAAATCATATTTAAAGGCAATCGAAATTGCAACGGCGCAAATGCAGTATTTTTCAACAAAGAAAATTGCTTTCGGTGCTTTGTTGTCATGGTACATTAGCGCCGCGGCAACAGCATATAATAAAGCCGATATGTATTGTATTGAAATTTGTGAAAAAGCGGTAAAAATTTGTGAAAATGCTCAAAATAACAACTCGTATTTCAAAATTCTATTCCAGGAGCTTCTTGCAAAAGCTTATTTAAAATTAAATGACAAAGAAAACGCTAAAATATATTGTGATTCTGCTCTTGAATGTGCAAATAAAAACGGTTTATTGTATCTGCAGGTAAAATTAACATGGCTTAAAACGACAATAACGCGTGAATTTTTATCAATTCAGCCTGATAATAAAAAATATGATTACGCACAAAATATTATCAGAATGTACAATCGTTCAATAGACCTTTCATCAAGATTAGGTTTAGATAATATAATAAAGAAAATAGAAAAAGAATTAACTTCTTTTAAGGCGCATTGCCAATTGAATCGAATAATAGAGGATAAACAAATATAAAAAGGATGAAAAAAGAGGGTTAATTATGATGATTAAAACTCCGCAGCATTTATACAGCGACACTCCGCCGACAGTTTTAAGAAACAGAGAAGAAAAGTTCAGGACTGCAAAAGACAGCCGTTTTTGGTTTGCTGTTGCGGATTATATTTTTAAAAGAATGATAGAATCAAGATTTCATTCTTTGATGTTTAAGGGTTTTGAAAATTTTGAAACAAGAGATAAATCCAAAGCAACGCTTTTTTACACAAATCACAATAATTGGTGGGATGGGATTGTCGGATATAATATTGTCCGCAGGTTAACAAAAGGCAAGTTTCGTCTTATGATTGAAGAAATGAACAGGTTTCCTTTGTTTCAATATATCGGATGTTTTCCTGTTAATAAAAGAAGTGCGCAAGAATCAATTAAAACCCTAAAATATGCCGCTACGTTGTTTGATGACCCTAAAGTGAATTTTTGGCTTTTTCCGCAAGGCATAATTCGTCCTCCGCATTATAGACCTGAGATTTTTCAGTCAGGATTGTCATTTTTAACTCAAAATGCCGTTAAAATTGCAGGCGGAGTTAATCTTTGCCCTGTTGCCGTTAATTATACGTTTTTGAGGCAAGATAAGCCTGAAGTTATTTTAGAATTTGGTAAAATTCAAACATATTACGAATTTAACTATGACAGAAAAGAATTCTGTCATAAACTTGAACGTGAATTCGAGCAGCTTTGCGATAATCAGCAATTACAAATTTCAAGAGGAAATTTTGACGGTTATCAATATTTTTTCAAACAACGTTTGAGCTGGTGGCGTGATATTGAGCGCAGGTTGAAAAATATTGGAATGAAAGATAACAATAAGCAATAAAAAATGACAAATTCAACAAAAAAATATAATATAGGAGTTGACTTAGGAGCAACAAAGGTTCTGTGTGCAATTGTTGAAAAAAATACCAATAAAATTATCACAGAAGTAAAAAAGAAAACAAAAAAAGAAAAAGGTAACAAAAAAATAATCACAAAGCTTTTTGATGCGCTTGATGAACTGTTTTTGACGGCAGAAAATGAATTTGATATTAAAAAAAATGATATAAATGTAATTTCAATTGCAACAGCAGGGCAAGTTGATAGAAAAAAAGGAATCTTGATTAATTCTTGTAATTTGAATTGTCAAAATTTAAATTTAAAAGAAATTACAGAAGAAAAATATAATCTTAAAACTTTTATTTTAAATGATGTTGAAGCATCTGCAATCGGTGAACTTTTAGCAGGTGCAGGAAAAGATAATCAAAATATTTTATGTGTTTTTATAGGAACAGGAATTGGTTCAGCCATTATCATTAATAGAAAAATTTACCATGGTTCATCAGGGTTTGCCGGTGAATTCGGACATACATTAATTGATAAAAACGGAAGAGCATGCTCTTGCGGAGCGTTTGGATGTCTGGAAGCTTATGCATCTCGAAGCGCAATAGAGGGGTGTATCGAGGGCATGATTAAAAAGGGTAAAAAATCGATAATTCAAGATTTATCGCAAAATCAAAACATCACAACAAAGCACATAAAACAAGCGCTTTGTGCACATGATGAAGTTGCTGTGATTTGTGTTGATGAAGCAATTGAATACTTAAGTTCTTCGCTTGCAAGTGCTGTTAATTTTTTAAATCCTGATTTAATAATCCTTGGCGGAGGTTTGATTGAGGGAATTGATGAAATTTATCTTAAAACAATCAAACAAACAAAAGCAAAAGCGCTTTCAATTCCTCTTGAAATTCTTGAATTTAAAAAAGCACAGCTTGGTGATTATTCAGGTGTAATCGGCGCTGCTTTAATTGAAGAATACAATAATTCTGGCAATTTTGGGGAAAATTGTCATGAATGACGAGAAAATAAATAATCAAAACCCGTTTGAAAATTTTCATTTTGATTTTTTAAACGGCTTTGTAAAAACTTCATTTAAAAAAAACTTTGTTTTGTCCGGGCTTTTGAGTCCTTTTGATTTGCTTTTGATAAACAAATTAAATTCAGAAAAGAAAAAAGTATTATATTTAACAC
>CAPYQR010000008.1:0-1692 GCA_948742005.1 uncultured bacterium | reverse complement strand
AAAATCTTGAAAGCCTTTTGGGTCTTGAAAGTAAAATTTTTCCTTGTCAGGAGATTAACCCTTATTGTGATTTGGATAAAAATTATTATATCTATCAAGAGCAAATAAACATTCTAAAATCAAAGCCTGATGTTGTTTTTGCACCGGTGAAATCTTTGTTTGAAAGGATGAGAGACATTTCTTTTTATGAAGAAAATTCTATCATTCTTGAAAAAAACAAGGAAATTGATTATTCAATAATTGCAAAAAAACTGATTGATTTTGGCTATAAAAGAACTACTTCTGTTTCTGATATCGGTGAATTTGCGCTTCGGGGTGATGTTTTAGATATTTTTACCTTAAGTGAAAATCCTTTTAGAATTGAATTTTTTGCAGATACAATTGAAGATATCCGTGTTTTTAATCCAAATAATCAAAAAAGTTTCGAGCATGTTGAAAAAGTGACAATTTTGCCATTATATAAATTTGTTATTAATGATAAATTAAAACAAAATTTTAAAGAAAATTTAGAGAAAAAAATTAAAATCAACAGCGAAGCAGCAGATGACGATTTTAAAATAAAAATTAAAAATGAATTATTGGAAAAGCTTGATGAAACCTTGTATTTTGAAGGGTGCGAGTATTATCTTGATTATTTCGGCGTTAAAACAAATTCTTTTTTAGATTTTTTTGAAGATTATATAATAATTTTAAAAGAATCAAGTCAAATTTATTCAAAATATGAAAATTTAGACAAATCTTTTTATCAAAACTATTTAGATGGAATAAAATCTAATTTCAGGCTTCCTTTGGATAATTTAAACCATACAAGATATGAAGAATTTAAGGAAAAATTAAAATCTTTTAAAATTTTATCAATTGACAATTTTTTATCTGATGATGATAATTTTGACAAATTAATTGAATTCCAAACAGCGCTTGCACCTTTGTTTTGTGCGGATGTGAAAAATATTTCAAAATATATCAAAAAATCTTTAAATGATAATTATAAAATATATCTTTGTTCAAATTATCCTAACCGTTTAAAAGAGATTTTTTCCGAGCTTGAAATTTTTTCTTCAAATATTTTCTATTTTTCCGATATAACCACAGGCGGAGCTATTTTAGAAGATGAAAAAATTTCAAAAGATAAAATAATTTTTTTAACTGATAAAGAGCTTTTTAACAAACAACAAAGAGATATCACAACGAAAAAGTATTATTCAAACAAGCAAACACAGGAATTTATTGAATCAATAAATGATATTAAACAAGGCGAATATGTTGTGCATAGTATCCATGGAATAGGGATTTATAACGGTATTTCAAAACAAACAATTGATGATAATCAAAAAGATTATATTGAAATCCAATTTCAAGGTTGTGATAAGCTCTTTATGCCTGCAGAGCAAATAAATCTTCTCTGTCGTTATCGCGGTGCAAGTTCAATTAAGCCAAAGCTTTCTAAAATGGGCGGTACAGCATGGGAATCAACAAAAGCAAAAGCTAAAAAAGAGCTTGAATCAATCGCGTATGATTTGCTTGATTTATATGCAAAAAGAAAAATGAGCGAGGGGATTATGTTTGAGCCTGATTCCGCCTGGCAGTTTGAATTGGAAGATAGCTTTGAATACACTGAAACTCCTGATCAATTAAAAGCAATCATTGAAACAAAAAAAGACATGGAATCTCCCCGTCCCATGGACAGGCTTC
>CAPYQR010000007.1:17024-23562 GCA_948742005.1 uncultured bacterium | reverse complement strand
AACCTGTCTTGTCGCTCCTTGGAGTTCTTGTAGCACTTAATTTATAATCATTTCCTTGTTTTGTTATTTTATCTTTACAACAACCGCTAAAGGATGGAAAATTAAAGAAGAAAGCATGACAACAAATGTTCAGACTTTTTTGAATGCGAAATAAAATTTTAATTAAATTTCAGATTTTTAAAAACATAAAATATAAAAATTAAAGATGTAAAAAATTTACATCTTTTTTTATTGACATCTTAGAATGTAAGATGTAATATATAAATATAATTTATATAAACTATAAAAAATATTTGTTATATATTAATAAACCAAAACATGACTTTTGGCACGTTAGTGCCATTTTTTTTGTTATTTTTTATTATAAAATAAAAAAATGAATGATTTTAATTCAAATAATGAACTTAATAATTTTCAAAAGAGTGAAAAAATTGAAAAAATGTTTGATGAGATTTCATCTCAATATGATTTTTTAAATAATATTATCTCTTTTTTTACTCATTATTCAATCAAAAAGAAATCCCTTGATTTGCTTAAATTGAAACCAAATTCCAAAATCCTTGACCTTTGCTGCGGGAGTGGAGATTTAGGAGAGATTTTATTAAAAAAATATCCGAATTCAAAAATTACAGGTATTGATTTTTCTCAAAAAATGCTTGATATTGCAAAAAAAAGAAATAAAAAAATTGAATATTTTAAAATGGATGCTCAAAATTTGGATTTTCAAGATAATTCTTTTGATTGTGTTGTGATGGGGTTTGGTTTAAGAAATATTGAGGATAAAGAGCTTTGTTTAAAAGAAATTTACAGAATTTTAAAGCCCGGGGGAGTATTTTTGCAGCTTGATTTCGGCAAAAAAAATTTAGTATGTAAAATTTATAATTTTATTATTTTGTTTTTAATTAATTTTTTAAAAAATAAAAAAGCGTATAAATATTTAATTAATTCTAAGAATAAATTTGATGAACCTGAAGAATTAATTAAAAAATTTAAAAAAACAGGATTTAAAAATCCTCTTGTGCGATATTTTTGTTTTAAAAATATCTCAGCACAAATTTGTGCAAAAATGAATTAAAAACCGAAAACCGGATAAGTTTTTTTATCCGGTTTTTAAAATTGTTGTCTTTCCATTAATCTTCCAACCCAAATAATATTTTCGGTTCAACTCCTAACACTTCTCCGATATAATTCAATTCCGCCACGCTTAATGTTGCTAATTGTGAAACATCAAATGCTTCAACAAAATCAAGAATTTGATCTTCATTCATTTTCATAATAGGAGAAACATATTCTTCTTTTACGGTTGAAATGCATTCAAAGTTTGATAAGTCTTTTTCTTTTGGCAGATTTTTAATTTTACTTTGAGTATCTTGTAAAATTTCATTTCTGAGGATATTTGCAATCCTTTGTTCATCCAGTACAAAATTTTGATTTTTCATTGGCTTACACACCTTTCTTATATATTTAATATCGGAATTTTGAGTTTAAACTTTAGGTTTTGTAATAAAATTGTTACATTTGTTAATATTTTTTTGCTTGCAAAAAACGAATCTATTGAAGAATATATTTTTAACTGATATAATAAAATTTATGGCAAAGGCATATAAAGCAAAATGGATAATTCCGTCTGACGGCAATGTTTATGAAGATTGCGCACTTATTGTTGACGAGGGTAAGGTTCAGGAAATCGTCAAACAAGAAACTTTAATTGAGGAAAATTTTTCTAATATAAAAGATTTTAAAAATTCAATAATAACGCCCGGGTTTGTTAATCTTCATAATCATCTTCAATATACAGATTTAAAAAAAACAAATAAAAGAACCTTAAAAGCTAAATTAAAGCGTATTTATACGATTTTTAAAAAACATTATTTTTTGACGGGAATTTCTAAAAATTCTTTTATTTATCGTCTTTCAAATCTGCTTTGCGAATATTTTTGTTTAACAAAAGATGAAAAAATTGCTTCTTTTAAAAAAGGAATCGAACAAAGCTTATTAAACGGAACAACTGCAGTTGCGCAATTATCAAAAGAAAGTAAATATTTTGATTTATTGAATGAAATGCCTTTGAAAACCTTTTTGTTTTTTGAACTTTTTTCAGATTCTGTTGAAACAAGCAAGGAAGAATTTCGCACAATCCAAAAGAAAATTGAAAAACTTAGAAAACAAAAATCCGCAAACACATTCATAGGCGTTGCTCCGCATAGTGTTTGCTGTGTTCATAAAAGATTGTTTAAAATTTTAATAAAATATTGCAAAAAACACAATATTTTAATGACTATCCGTCTTGGTGAATCGCAAGATGAAATTGATTGGTTAAAACATGGTTTTTCAGATATTGACCTTTTGAATGAATTTACAGGCTGTAAAAAATTTGAACCTTTCTTTGAGAATCTTTCTCCTGCGCAATATTTAAAAGAATTAGGCGTTTTATCAAAGCAATTAATTGTTTCTTATGGAAATTATTTAACTGATTCTGATTTGGAATTATTAAAAGAAAATAAAGCAGCGCTTGCTTATTGTCCGCGGGTAAGTGACAATTTGCACCATAAAAAATTGGATTTTAAAAAGGTTCTTGAATATTTCCCCTCCCGTTTTGGTTTTGGGGTAAATTCTCTGGCGTTTAACGAGGATTTATCTTTGTTAAACGAGCTTCGCTATGTTAATAACGGAGAATTGGATGTTGTTGAAGCTTTGAAATATTTAACAATTATTCCTGCTAAAATTTTAAGATTAAATAACACAATCGGGTCGCTTGAAGTTGATAAAGATGCTGATTTTAATGTTTTTGAACTTGAAGATGGTGAAAATTACACATCACTTTTAAACAAAACAAAACCATCTCATGTTTATATTAATGCAAGACGTGTTGTAAAACGCGGGGAAATTAGATATTAATTTTGCAGGTGTTGAAAAACTTGTTTTTGTGCTAATCTTTATTTAAAAGGAGAAAAGCGCAATGGTTAATTTTTTTGAAGGTAATTTATATGCAGAAGAAAACGATAAATTTTGTATTATCGTATCAAGGTTTAATGATTTTATCGGCTCAAAATTACTGGAAGGTGCGCTTGATACATTTAAAAGATTAAATGTTAAAGATGAAAATATTGATGTTATAAAAGTTCCCGGTGCTTTTGAAATACCATTAACTGCGCAAAAAGCTGCAAAGACAAAAAAATATAATGCAATTGTTGCATTAGGTGCAATAATTAAAGGTTCTACCGACCATTATGATTACGTTTGTGCAGAATTATCAAAAGGAATTGCGCAGGTGGGTTTAAATTTTGATATTCCTGTTTTGTTCGGTGTTTTGACAACGGATAATCTTGAACAGGCAATTGAGCGTGCAGGCACAAAAGCAGGAAACAAAGGTGCTCAATGTGCACAAAGCGCGGTTGAAACAGTTAACGTTTTAAAAAAGATTCAAATTAATTAAAAAAATCAATCTTTAGATTTAGATTTTTAATCCTTAATACAACCTATAGATTAATGTCTTGAAAGATTAAAAAATATAATATTTTATTATAAACTTTTATATTTTTTAGGGGGAGTATTTAGGAATGAAAAAAAGTTCCTTGAAATTAAATGTTTTTTCAAGTTTTATTTTTGGAATTTTATTATTTTTTATGACGACAATATCGGCGTTTGCCGAATCTAACATTGTTTCATCCGTTATGATTGCAAATTCGGGGGATGATGCTGATTCTTATGAATTGGAAATTGATTCTACGCAAAATGCTTCATACAAAACAAAGATGCTCGAGGACGGGGGAATAATTTTTGAATTAAGAAATTCAATTCTTTCGAAAAATCCCTCAACTTTTTATGATGATGTAGAGGGGATTGAAAGTGTCGTTGTAAAACAATACGGCAAAAATACGGTTAGAATTTTTATCCAGGGCGAAAATGCTCAAAATACCCAGCTTGTTTATGTTAATTCTATCTTTGAACAGAATAAAAATCAAAAAAGCGTTATAATTAACGGGCCTATAAGCCGTTATCAGCCCACAAATCATAATGATTTGGATATTGAGGGTGAAAATCAGGATTGGAATGACAATTCCTTTAATTTATCACATTTATTAAGTGCAATTTTTGCAAACTTGAAAGATGGTGCAATGGGAGTTGTTTTGATTTTTGCTTTAATATTTATAACAATTCTTGCAGTTATTAAAACAATTGCCAAAAACTATACAAAAGAGTTTTCACAGCCAATGATTGGTTTAAACAATATTTTAGAAGAGCACAAAGATGTTCCTGCTGCATATTCACAAAACATTTTGAAATTAAATTCTTCAAATTTAAAACAAAATACAAGAAAAAACACAATCTCTGTTTCAAAATTAGGTTCTGACTTTGATTCTGATTTTGATAATCTTCAAAGTGTTTCAACAAGAAGCGAAACAATCAAACAAGCACAAAAAGAACTTGAGAGAGCTCATTTGAAATATCAGCAATATTTGAAAGAAAAATATGGTTCAAATCCTCTTAAAAAGGTGAATGTCGATGCTGTTAAAAAAGGAATTGCGCTTAATCAATACCAAAAAAGCAATAAAAATCCTTATCAAAATCAAGAAGTGATAAAAATGAATGAAGCCTTATCTTCTTTCCAAATTCCTCCAAGACCTAAAAAAGAAGCCGTTAATAAAGATTTTACAAGCCCTTATATTCAAAGAAAAACAAATAAAATTGAATATCATCCGAATCCTAAAACTTCAAATTCTCCAATTAAATCTGATAATTCAATGAAATTTTTAGAATCGGTTACAAAAATCTACGAACAATCCGGCAGAAAGGATTTAGCGGCAGGTTTAAAAAATTCAATCAATAAAACTAAAACAAAGCAAATAATATAATACTCAACCAATAAACGCCTCGCTTGAACAAAAGAGAGGCTTTTTTTTGGTTAATTTATAATCTAATTTAATAGTTCTATTTTTATCGACATATTGCTATATTTTTTGTATAATGTGGAATATGGATAATAATGTGTTTTCTAAAGATGATATAATGCACGCATTAGCTCAAAAAGGCAATTATATCGATTTATCGACATTAAACAGTTTTTTTCAAAAATGGAAAGTTGAAGCCATCTTTGAAAACGAATCCGGTGAAGAATTTTTTGATGAAAATGTTATAGAACTTATTTCAAAAAATCTTTTCAATAATCTTGACGAACAAAACATAAATTCGGCTGCAATGAAAGAAATAGAATTAAGTGAAAGCTCGTTAATCGAAATTCCCCTCGATTTGCCTGAATTTGACTCACATGAAAGCAAAAACGACTCGTATGAAAGTGAAATACCTATGTTAGAAGAAAATGGCGAAATAGAATTAAATGTAGAAAAAAATAAAGAAATGGATATCCTAAGCGAAAATCAAGAAGAAAACAATTCTTTTGATGAAAAACCTCGTAAAATGGGGATTTTAGAGGGTGCGCTTGACACATTGGGACAAAAATTGGAAAAGTCCTCGAAAGAATCCGCTGATAAAAAAAACCCTGAAGAAACCGAAGAAGACTCTGACGATTTTGATGATATGAGTTTGTTGTCAGAATCTTTTGAAGCGCAGGAAAAATTCAGAGAATATATTTTATCTCAAATGGCAAAGAAAAATATGGCAATTCCTGAAGCTGCAGATGGCTCAAACCTTGGCGTTTCGGAAAAAGCTGTTAATGCGGTTGCAAAATCTTTAGCTAAAAAAATTGCGCAATATGTTTCAACTCTTTGTTCGCAGGATGTTGTTTCGTCAGGTAAAATGAAAGCAGCCCAAGAAAGAAACCACAAACTTGAACAAAGACTTAAAGAATTAGAAGAACAAAACAGAAAATTAAGATTATTATTAGCAGAATCAAATAAAAATCTTAATTCTTATAAACCATCCATGTTCGGATTATATAAAAAGGTTGAAGCAAAGCAGAATAACACAAGCAAAGCAAAACAGCCCAAAAAACCAAAAAAATAATAAAATAAAAATTAAACAATAAAATTATAAAGGAAACACTTGTGAATCAAATAATAATGATTTTATTAATAAGCGCCCTTGTTCTGGTACATGAAATAGGGCATTTTGCCGCATCAAGAATTTTTAATGTCCGTGTAACGCGTTTTGGAATCGGTATGCCGATAGGGCCTTCCTGGAAACTTTTCAAATGGAAAGATACGGTTTTTTATATCCATGCGTTTTTGTTTGGCGGCTATGTGAGTTTTGCAGAACCTAAAAGTTCATTAGAAAATCTTGATGAAAAAGACAGAAAAAAAGTCGATGAGGACGAATACCTGGATGATGATTCCAAGGAATTATACGAAAACAAAAGAATTTCGCAAAAACTTGTGATTGTAACGGCAGGCGTTATTATGAACGTTATTTTTGCAGTTTTTCTTGTAATGATGTGTGCGGTTGTTTATCATAAACTTCCATCAAACAAACAAAATATTTTTGTTGAATCATATTCGACAAAACCGACTTCTAATATTGCAAAGCGCGGAATTTTACCAAAAGATAAAATCATAAGTGTTTATAACCAAAAGATAAATAC
>CAPYQR010000007.1:1819-17014 GCA_948742005.1 uncultured bacterium | reverse complement strand
GATAAATACTCTTTATGAGCTTTCATTTTTTGCTAAAAATTCAAAACTTTTTGATGATTACGCGCAAAAATCTTTATATGAACAAAATTTAATTGAATTAAAAGAATTAAACCCCAGAATAAGACAGGAAGATAAAATCATCCCGCAGGGAGAAGTGGTGATTCTTCCTTTGACAAAACTCGAAACACCCTTAAAAGTCAGCCAAAATGTTTTAGAGGGGTTGGAAAAATATAAAAAAGATGGAATTCAACTGTCTAAAAAGCAAATTGAATTAAGGGATAGAGTTTATGATGAAGTTACTTATAAAATTTCGGCAGATGATGAAATAACACTTCAAGACCTTGCATATTCCCTAAGTGATACATACAAGCCTGTTAAAATAACAGTTTTAAGAAACAACAAGGAAATAGATATTGAAAATATCGAAGTTTATAAAGAGGGGCTTTTTGGAATTACTCTGAAAGTTGAAGAAATTTTCACTCCGACAAAAACTTTAGGCGATATAATAACAAAATCTTTTGATTATATTTATACAACAACCGCAACAATGCTTTTCAGCCTATGGCAATTATTCACGGGAAAAGTCAGTGCATCTGATATGCATGGAGTTATTGCCGTTGTTAAAGTCGGCGGAGATATAATTGCATCTAAAGGATTTTTAGACGGTATTTTATTAACGGCAATGATAAGCATGAATCTTGCAATTATGAATATGCTGCCTATTCCTGCGCTTGATGGCGGGCATGTTTTGTTTTTATTAATTGAAAAAATAACAGGAAAAAAACCCGACCGCGAATTAAGCGAAAAAATAACGAACTTTTTCTTCTTTTTGCTTATAATTTTAATGGTAAGTATCTGCTACAACGACATTTTTGCGCTTGTTACCAAGAAGTTTTGATAATTTAGTTTTGCGTATGATAAAATTTTAATATGAATGATTTTATTGAAATTTATAACGCAAATGAGCATAATTTAAACAACGTTTCACTTAAAATCCCTAAAAATGAATTAACCGTTTTTTCGGGGGTTTCAGGCTCGGGTAAAAGCTCTCTTGCTTTTGATACGATTTTTGCCGAAGGGCAGAGAAGATATGTTGAAAGCTTGTCTGTTTATGCGCGCCAGTTTTTAGGGCAGATGGATAAACCTGATGTTGAAGCAATCGATGGATTATCGCCCGCGGTTTCAATAGATCAGAAATCAACTTCAAATAATCCGCGCTCAACAGTAGGTACAATAACAGAAATTTATGATTATTTAAGGCTTTTATATTCAAGAGCGGGAACGCCGCATTGCCCTAAGTGCGGCAAAGAAATTTCCCCGCAGACGATTGATGAAATCGTTGAAAACATCATGAAATTAAAAGAGGGAACGAAAATCCTTGTTTTATCGCCGATTGTGCGCTCTAAAAAAGGTGAATATAAACAAATGTTGAGCGGTTTGAGCTCTGAGGGGTTTTTGCGCGTTAGGGTTGATGGGGTGATTTATAATCTTGAAGAAGATGAAATTGAGCTCAACAAAACCCAAAAACACACGATTGAAATCGTTGTTGATAGAATAATTGTCAAACAAAGCGCTAAATCAAGAATTTTTGACTCCGTTCAAACAGCCCTAATGCGCGCGGACGGGCTTTTGATTATAAATACTTTAGATGATAACAAAGACACAATTTACAGCGAAAAACTCGCCTGCCCTGATTGCAACTTGAGCTTTGAAGAATTAACTCCGCGTTTGATGAGCTTTAATAATCCTTATGGTGCTTGTAAAGTCTGTAACGGAATCGGCGCGCACTTTGAAATTTCCCCTGCGCTTGTCGTTCCTGATCCTGATAAATCAATCAAAGACGGCGCGATATACCCCTGGGCAAAAACAGCTAATCCTTATTACCTTGACATTTTAAAAGGCGTCTGTGAACATTATAAAATCGATTTTGAAGCCCCGTTTAGGAGTTTAACCCCTGCGCAGAAAGGAATAATTTTATATGGAAACGGTGATGAGAAAATTAAATTAACCTACGCCGATTTTGGTACAAAACATTACAGAACGCATGTTATGAGCTATTCGGGCGTGATTCCTTATTTAACAAAAAAATATGAATCGGATTCTGATTTAATCAGAGCGGAAATTGAAAAATACATGGTTTCAAACCCCTGTAAAGCATGCTCCGGCGGAAGATTGAACTCTTTTGCGCTTGCGGTTGAGGTTAATCATAAAAATATTTTTGAATTTTGCTCAATGTCGGTTGAAAAAGAATATGAATTTATCAAAGAATTATATTTAACGCTTGACGAATTCAAGCTAAAAATCGCCCGTCAGGTGCTTGATGAAATAAGGGCGAGGTTGAAATTCTTGCTTGATGTAGGTTTGGGATATTTGACCCTTGCAAGAAGCTCGGGAACTTTATCAGGCGGCGAAGCACAGAGAATTCGTTTAGCTACGCAAATCGGAAGCGGATTGTCGGGCGTTTTGTATGTTCTGGATGAACCCTCAATCGGGCTTCATCAAAAAGATAACGATATGTTGATTTCAACATTAATTAAATTAAGGAATCTTGGAAACACCTTGATTGTTGTTGAACATGATGAAGATACGATGAAAATCGCTGATCATATTGTGGATATCGGACCTTATGCAGGAGTAAAGGGTGGAAATATCGTAGCACAAGGCTCATTAGAAGATATTAAAAATTCTCCAGAATCTTTAACAGGGCAATATTTATCGGGAAAGCTAAAGATAGAAGTTCCAAAAACAAGGCGTGAGGGTAGTGGGGAGTTTTTAGAAATTAAAAACGCAAGGAAAAATAACCTTAAAAACATCAACGTTAATATTCCTTTGGGTAAAATCGTTGCCGTAACGGGCGTTTCAGGCTCAGGTAAATCGACCCTTGTAACGGATATCGTTTCACAATATGCGCGTGCAGAACTTTTGCGCAACAAGCCGAAACCGAGAGAAGTTGATGAAATTAAAGGTTTTAAAAACATTGATAAGCTTGTAATTGTTGACCAATCGCCAATCGGCAAAACCCCGAGGTCAAACCCCGCAACATACACCGATGTTTTCACTCACATCCGTGAACTTTTCTCGCAAACCCCCGAAGCCAAAATGCGCGGGTATAAACCCGGGAGATTTTCTTTTAACGTTAAAGGCGGAAGATGTGAAAAATGTTCAGGTGATGGATTATTGAAAATCGAGATGAATTTTTTATCTGATGTTTATGTAACCTGTGATGTTTGCAAGGGGAAAAGATATAATCAGGAGACTTTAGAAGTTAAATACAAAGGAAAAAGTATTTCAGATGTTTTGGATATGAGTGTTGCGGATGCTTTGGAATTTTTCAAAAATATTCCAAAAATCGCAACGCGTTTGCAAACCTTAAATGATGTCGGGCTTGATTATATTAAACTCGGTCAAAGCGCAACAACGCTTTCAGGAGGCGAAGCTCAAAGAGTCAAACTAGCGCTTGAATTAAACAAACGTGCAACAGGAAAAACATTATATGTTTTAGATGAACCCTCAACGGGTTTGCATTTTTATGATATTGATAAATTAATGAAAATGCTTCAACAGCTTGCAGATAACGGAAACACGGTTTTAATTATCGAACATAACATGGACATTATAAAATGCGCGGATTGGATAATCGATCTCGGCCCTGAGGGCGGAGACGGCGGCGGAGAAGTGATTTTCAAAGGAACGCCCGAGCAGATTATTAAATGCGAGAAAAGTTACACGGGGAAATATTTGAAAAAATATTTAAAGGGATAAAGTTTGTTTTTCTTATTTTGTCCGATTTAAAAACGATTTCAACGCTTCTTCTTTGTTGTTCGGTGAATTTAAATTCAGACTTTCATAATCTTCATAATCCTCTGCTGCAAAAGCGCTTGAATAATATTTTTTAATGAATGATAAAATAAGAAATAAAAGTACGCCGCTTAATAAAACTGCGCCCATTACCTTTAAAAACAGATGAATTACCTTTTTTCCCTCTTTTTTAGAATCGGGAACAACCTCTTTTTTAACAGGGGCGGTGTTAATAGGTTCAATCTCTTCATCGTTGATTTTGACCTGGCTTGGATTTGGATTTTGTGCTGAATCCTGTGAAGAATCCTGTGAAGAATCAATTATTTCCTGTGAATTTTGTACATTCGAAACAGAATTTTCAAGTGCAACAGGCGGAATATTTGCCAAATCCTGCACAGGTTCTGCAAAACTCAAAGGAAAAAGCAGAAAAGAAAAAGTACAAGATAACAGAATTATTTTATGAAGATGTTTTGGCACTTTTTGTTCTCCTTGTTCTTTTTACGGGTTTTTTTGCTTCTTTTTGTTCTTTTGGGTCGGGTTCTGTTGTTTCTTCACTAATTTCTTCTTTTGTTTCTTCTTTTTTCTTTGTTTTCTTTGCTTTTCTTGAAAGTTTTTTGGTTTCAGCTGTCTGATTTTGTTCTTCTTTTTCTTCTTCTTGCACTTCAACAGCTTCTAAAACTGCTTCCTGAGCACTTTCTTTTATTGCATTTGCAAGCTCGTTTTCTTTATTTTCTGTTTGTGAATCTTCAGAAGAATCAAGCGTAATATCTTTGATTAAATCATCAATCATTTCGTTTACTTGAGATTTTGAAAGTTCCTGATTTTGCGATTTTGTTGATTTGGATTTATCCGCTTTTATATTCTGTTGCGGATTTTGTTCTTGAATTTGTTCATTTTCAACATTTTCAAGATTTTGGGCATTTTGATTATTTTGTTGATTTTGATAATTTTTGTTCTTATTTTTTTGATTTTTATCAAATTTATTGTATTTTTGGTTATTAGCTGCAGATTCAGAGTTTGAATTTGAGAAATTTGAATTGAAAGGTCCTTTGATTTTGTTTAATTTTGCCCTTGATTCACCTATATTTGTCGGTGTTGAATACTTCATTTCATCAATTACAAAGCCTTGACCTGAACATTTATCGCATTTTTTGGTGAAAATTTCAGCTAAACTCTGTCCTTGTCTGTGACGCGTTAATTCAACAAGCCCAAGGTCGGATAATTGTCCAATTTGCGGTTTTGCTTTGTCTTTTTCAAGAGTTAATTCAAAATGTTCTAAAAGAGCGAGTTTATCCATTCTTGTTGCCATGTCGATAAAATCAATAACAACCATTCCGCCAATATTTCTTAATTTTAACTGACGTGCGATTTCATCTGCTGCCTGGATGTTGGTTTTAAGGATTGTTTCCGCCTGGTTGGACGAGCTTGTGAATTTACCCGAGTTAACATCAATTACAGTCAAGGCTTCGGTTTGCTGGATAAATAAATATCCCCCAAGGGGTAGATTTACTCTTGTGTTTAATGAATTTAAAATTTCTTTATTAATGCCCGTTGCAACTAACAACGGTTCGTTTCCTTTGTGCATTGTAACTTTTATGTGCATGTTCCAATGTTGTAACAATTGTGTTGTACGGTGAAGCGCAAATGCTGTATCTACAATTATTTCCTGTACTTCGCTGTCGCAGGCTTCCCTTATGATTCTGTATAATAAATCCTGATCCCGATATAAAAGTGTTGGAGGATTTGCACTGTCTGCACTGTTTACAATTGAATTCCATTTTTCAAGCAAGATTTCTAAATCTTCCTGTATTTCGGCATCTGTCTGTCCTTCAGCCTCTGTTCTTACAATAACACCAACGCCGACAGGCTTTAGAAGATTGACGATAGACTTTAATCTTGCTCTTTCTTTTGGAGAAGTGATTTTTTTAGAAACATTAACCCCTTTTTCATCGGGAAGTAAGACTAAAAATCTTCCAGGGAGCGATAATGCCGTTGTAACCCTTGGCCCTTTGTGTCCTGTAGGTTCTTTAACTACCTGAACGATTAATTTTTGGTTCGGTTTGACTTTTTCTTTTAATGTTCCTTTTCCAATAATGTCATCTGTATGAATAAAGCCCATTTTATCGCTCATTCCGACATCAACAAAAGCTGCTTCAATTGATGGGAGAATATTATCAACACGCGAAAGATAAACATCACCCAGCAATACATCTCCCTTTGAAACAAAAAATTCCGATACTTTATTATCTTCTAAAACAGCACCTACGTTATCTTTTTCCGAGATAATAATTTTTTTTGACATAATTTTTTCCTTTTAAAATTTTTAAATAATTCTCATATTGGTATCGAAAAAATTAATCCTTTTTATTTTGAAAATATTATATAAAATATCCTGTGTATTTTGTTCATTTTCAAGATTAAACAAAATTTTCAAAAATTCATCCGCCCTAAGCGCGGGAATTTCTTCGTTTTGCCCTGTTTTTAAAATAAAACCGAGGCTGTTATTATTTCTTAACTCTAATAACTTAATAGATTTTCGATAATTAATTGTTTTTTCAATACCTTTTTTCGTTTTCTTCGTGATTAAAAATTTATCCGAAGACAAACATTTATCTATAATATATCTTATTTTTTCAAAATTGTAAATATTATTTTTTTTATTTTCAAAATAAGCTTCATATTTTGCCCATTGACAAAGGTTTTCTAAAGATTTTGGTTCAGAATTATCGGGATTGCTGCTTAATTCTTTAAATTCCACAACTTCAATCCCCTGCGAGGAAAATTTATCAAAATTTTTTAAAAAATCTGCATCTAATTTTTCATAAGTTTGAAAATTCACAAGTTCACAATTCGATTCAATAAAAATCGGCAAAGCGGGCGAATAAGAAACTTTGGGCATTTTATTAAACCCTTGTGATAAAACAAGTTTAAGCTCACATCTTCTAAAGATTTTCAAAATTAAATTTTGCCAATCTAAATGGGAAATGAACTTTAATTCCTTATTTTTTTTAACTTTCAGCCTGTATTTATAAATAATTATTTCTTCTTGCATTATTAAATTGTTTAAGAACCTTTGATTGTTCTTGTTTTATTTGTTCAATGTCTTTTCTTTTTAAAAGATTTTCCTGAAGTTCGTTTAAATAATCAATTTTATCAATTGTTTTGTGCAGCTGTTCTTTTTCGACTTCACGTTTCATTAAAGAAAAGAACTTTTTGTTAATAAAATTATCTTCAAAAAATGTATTCATAATTTAAAAATACAATATTTTTTTTATCAAGGCTAAAAATTAAAATTTTTTAACAAAAATCCTGAAATATAATTTATTAAAAATAATAAAAAGCCCTTTCAGGATTCTGAAAGGGGGATTAAAGTAAGTTTTTGATATCTCGTGTGCTTTATTTTTACTCTCTTATATATATAAAGTATATCTTCAGTATAAAATTGCTATATATTTCTTTTTTGTTACATTTCTTCATAAAAACCTTTGATGGTTTTGATTTTATAATTTTTATAGTACGATAAAATAGGATATTTTCCCTGTTTGTCGAATTATTAGTTAAAGGAAATGAAATGTATAATGTTGCAATAGTTGGCGGCGGTCCTGCAGGTATTTTTACGGCTTTAGAACTTACAAAATTAAAACCGGATTGGAAAATCTTGTTAATTGAAAAAGGTTCAAAAATCGAAAAAAGAAAATGTCCCTTAAGAGAAGGCGTTAAACAATGTTTAAGCTGCAAAACCTGCGGGCTTCTTTGCGGCTGGGGCGGCGCGGGTGCTTTTTCTGACGGTAAATTAACCTTAACGCCTGAAGTAGGCGGACATTTGGTTGATTATATGCCGTATAAAGATGTCGAAAATTTAATTGATTATTGCGATAATATTTATCTTGACCATGGTGCAACACAAACTGTTTTTGGCACAAATAGAGCCGATTTTGCCGATATTGAACATGCTGCAACACTGGCTGAATTAAAACTTGTTCACTCCCCTGTTCGTCATTTAGGAACAGAAAAATCTTTGTCCGTATTAAAATCAATGCAGGATTATTTGGCAGATAGAATTGATATTATTAACAACGAACAGGTTGAAAATTTAATAATTGAAAATAATGCAATCAAAGGTTTTACAACACATCAAGGAAACGAATACCTTGCAAATTACGTTGTCGTTGCCCCGGGGCGCGAGGGTGCTGATTGGCTTTCTAAACAATTTATTAATCATAAAATAGAAATGGTTAATAACGCAGTCGATGTCGGAGTTCGTGTAGAGCTGCCCGCAGCCGTTATGGAGCCTATTACATCAAGATTATATGAATCTAAATTAATCTATCATTCTCCAACATTTGGTGACGAAGTAAGAACATTTTGCATGAATCCGAACGGTGAAGTTGTAAATGAAAATTATAACGGAATTTCAACCGTAAACGGACATTCCTATGCAGATAAAAAAACCCCGAACACAAATTTTGCACTTTTGGTTTCCAAAAAATTCACAGAACCTTTCCACGAACCAATTAAATACGGTCAACATATTGCATCTTTAGCCAATATGCTTTCAGGCGGAATTTTAGTTCAACGTTTCGGCGATTTAATCGACGGACGCCGTTCAACACCGCAGAGAATCAAAGAGTCAATAATCCAACCAACTCTTGAATGTGCAACACCCGGTGATTTAAGCCTTGTTTTACCTTACCGCCAACTTTTAAGCATAATTGAAATGCTCTATGCTCTTGATAAAATTGCACCCGGCGTAGCTTCAAGATATACCTTATTATACGGAATTGAAGTCAAATTCTACAGCGCAAGAGTCTTAATTTCAAACGAACTTGAAACTTTAGGGGTTAAAAATCTTTTTGCAATCGGAGACGGCGCAGGCGTTACAAGAGGTCTAATGCAAGCAAGCGCCTCAGGCGTTCATGTTGCAAGGGTTTTGGCGGAAAGATAATTCAAACTCTGCAAAAAGCATTTGTTTAAAGGTTACATTTTGACAAAGAGTAGAATATAGTAAATAACAATAAAAACAGTCGGGCTTTAAAGGCTTTGCGGTAAAACCTTTAAATTTTAACTCTCGGTTGTATTCTAAGTGAATACTAGCACTACTATTAACGCTATTAGTGCTGGTTTTTAATATCTTTCCAGAGCGCCGGACTGTTATGAATTATCTTTTAAATTATATCTGTTAATTTAAAAGATGACTAAAAGATTGATAAATTTATTCATTAATCAAACTAAAATCTTCACCCAATCGCTCTTTAATTTCACAGATCAATTTTTCCAAAGGAATTTCTAATGCCTCACTAACTCTCCAAAGCGTTGAAAACTGTGGGTCTTTAATTCCTTTTTCCAAATCCGTCCACATAGATTTTGTCATCATAATTTCGGCAGAAATTTTACTCATTGATTTATTATGTTGTTTTCTGTATTTTTTAACAACAAGAGCTAATGCCATTTTCAATTTTTGCTTTTTGATTTCATAATCTTCTTGCATTTTTTCATTTTAGTTCTAAAATTAGAACATACGTTCTCGTATTGGTACTAAATCTATCATTCATTAGTCCAGATTTATAAATTATAAATTTTTTATGAAACAACATCTCCAATCAATAATAGAAAAACTCTCGCAAGAGGATATTAATTTAATAAAAGCCTTAATCAAAGGTGAATTCAGGGATTTTAAAGGTAAATATCAACAAAGCATAGGTTTGATTACCCAATTACAGGATGAAAGAGAAATTCGCGGCTTCAGGATGAATGAAAGCGTATTTTATTCAATCAGAAGATATTGCAAAATTTTCCGCACAGGCTCAATTCAAGAAATAATAAGAAAACTTTTGTATTATAAAATTTTTTCAATCAAAGTATCCGAACAATATTTAAAGTTTTTAAACGAATATTCAAACGAGCGATATTTTGCGCTAATGCAATTTCGCAGGGAAATTTTTCGCTTTTTTCTGAAATTCCATATTCTTTTATTGAACTTTGTAACATTTGGCAAAACAGAAAAAGGGGAAGCGAAATAATTGAAAAAAGAATTTTTACAAAGTTAAAAATGGAAATTGAAGAAAATTTGAAATTGAAAAAATGCTTGAAAACGATTTCAAGAAGCTATTATAAATTATATACGGAATTGTTTGATTTGAAAATGGATGATATCATGAGTATTTTCGGTTATACAAAAGATATTATTAATTTTGGCGCAAATTGCAGAACTTATCAAGATTTAATCGATGATATTAATGCTTTTGAATTTAATATCGGCTATCATGTTGAAATTCTTTATTTTTAAATTATTTTATCGACAACCTTTTTCCCTTGACAACCAAAAGAAGATTGACAGAACAAGAAAAGGACTTTGTTGATTATATAATCAATGTTGGAGACGAAATCTTTTATTGTACGGATTATAAAATCAGCGCTTCAGCTTTTGAGAAAACGAGCGCAAGGGTTTTGGATAATTTTAAATGTTTAAATATTAATGAACTTATTGCTAAGATATTGATTTTGAAAACAATTTAAAATATTTATTCTTTTTTCCACCACACTTTAAAAGCCTTGATGTTTTCAAATAATTCTTTATAATCACCCTTGAAGCAAACCGCTCTATCTTCTATTGTTAAATAGGCGGGAACTTTGATGTTTGTTACGCCTTTGAAATATTGATCGATATTGTTATCAATCAACCATTTTGAAGCAATCAAAAGATTCCTTGAGGTGTACAAATAAATGTCGTAGTCGGGGAATTCTTTTGTGAGTTTTTTTAAAAAACATTTTGCTCCGCGTTTAATTCCGGGAATATAGTTTTCATCAAAATCGCCGCGGTAGTTATTTAAAACGCCGCCTAAATCAATCAAAATTCTTTTTTTAAAATGTTTGTTTGTTTCCATAATAACTTTTCCTTATAAATTATTAATAAATAACATCTGATGAATTTTTTAACGAATTTATTGTAAAAAAATTGCCAAAAACTATGAGAAATTGACTTAACATTTGTTAATAAAAATATTTTTATATTGACCTATAAGCAATAATAAAATTTAAGAAAGAAAAAAGGAATTTTGGTGTTTTTGTGAGTGATAAAATGATTGATAACAAAAAAATAACGGTATTCAATCTTAAGCTTTTTTTGATTATAAATCAAACTCAAAAAGAGCATAAAAAAACTGATAGATTGCTCTATCAGTTTAAAAAATATAATATTTGAAATTTATTCTTTCGTATATTCCGCATCAATTACATCATCATCTTTTTTATCTTCAGATGTTGTTGATTCTCCTGCGTTTCCTTGAGCTTCGCCTTGAGCGGTTTCTTGTTGAACTTGTTGATAAGCTGCTTGAGAGATTGCATACATTGTTTGCTGTAAATCTTGAGAAAGTTTTTTCAAATCTTCATTCGATTTATTTTCTTCAAGCGCTTTTTTAAGTGCTTCTTTTTGTTCTTCAAGTTTTGATTTATCAGAATCAGATATTTTGCCCTCGAAATCCTTAACGATTCTATCTGCAGCAGAAATTAAAGATTGAGCGTTGTTTTTGACTTCTGCTTCTTCTTTTTTCTTTTTATCCGCTTCTGAATTCATCTGTGCTTCTTTAACCATTCTGTCTATGTCAGAATCTGAAAGGTTTGAAGAATTTGTGATTGTAATTTTTTGTTCTTTATTTGTTGCTTTGTCTTTAGCAGTAACATTTACTATACCATTAGCATCAATATCAAAAGTTACTTCGATTTGAGGCATTCCTTTCATAGCCGGCGGAATACCATCTAAACGGAACATTCCAAGAGATTTATTATCCCCTGCCATTGGTCTTTCGCCTTGAAGAACGTGGATATCAACGGCTGTTTGATTATCATCCGCAGTTGAGAATGTTTGAGATTTTGAAACAGGAATTGTTGTGTTTCTTGGAACTAAAGGAGTCATAACACCGCCTAGAGTTTCAATTCCCAATGTTAAAGGTGTAACATCTAATAAAACGATATCCTTAACTTCGCCTGCTAAAACCCCTGCTTGAACAGCAGCACCAACTGCAACGACTTCATCAGGGTTAACGGATTGGTTCGGTTCTTTTCCCGTGTAATCTTTAACAAGCTGTTGAACAGCAGGGATTCTTGTTGAACCGCCGACTAAAACAACTTCGTTTAATTCCGATTTAGAGATTCCTGCATCTGCAATCGCACGCTCAACGGGGGTTTTGCATCTTTCTAATAAATCATGGGATAATTCTTCAAATTTTGCTCTTGTTAAATTCAAATCTAAGTGCTTTGGACCAGTTGCATCAGCTGTGATAAAGGGAAGATTGATGTTTGTTTGAACAACGCTTGAAAGTTCGCATTTTGCTTTTTCAGCAGCTTCTTTTAACCTTTGCATTGCTTGTTTATCGTTTCTTAAATCAATTCCTTCTGTTTTTTTGAATTCATCACAAAGCCAGTCGATAATTTTTTGGTCAAAATCATCACCGCCTAAATGAGTATCACCTGATGTTGATAAAACTTCATGAACTCCATCGCCGATTTCTAAAACCGAAACATCAAAAGTACCACCCCCAAGGTCGAATACTAAAACTTTTTCGGAATTTTGTTTTTCTAAGCCGTAAGCTAAAGCTGCTGCTGTCGGTTCATTGACGATTCTTAAAACATCTAGCCCTGCAATTTTACCCGCATCTTTTGTTGCTTGTCTTTGAGCATCGTTGAAGTAAGCAGGAACGGTAATAACGGCAGAAGTTACTTTTTCACCCAGATAAGCAGAAGCATCATCTGCTAATTTTCTTAAAATCATTGCAGAAATTTCCTGCGGAGTGTAATCTTTGCCGTCGATATTTTTTTTGTAATCTTCGCCCATGTGACGTTTGATTGAAATAATTGTGTTGTCGGGGTTTAGGATAGCTTGACGTTTAGCTAATTGCCCGACTAATCTTTCGCCGTTTTTTGCAAAACCAACAATAGAAGGGGTTGTTCTAGAGCCTTCCGCGTTCGCAATAACCGTAGGCTTACCACCTTCCATAACGGCAACTACGGAATTGGTTGTACCTAAGTCAATACCAATTGTTTTAGCCATAATTTATATCTCCTTTTTTAAAAACATTTTTCTTTATATATCTAACTTAGCATTATTTTTAAAAAAGTTTCAAAAAATAAACATTTTCTTAATTTTTTGAATTAATCTTTGTCTATAGAAATTTTATAACCAAATAAATCGGCAATTTTTACAACTTCGTCATATCTGAATGAACTTGAAGAAATTTTATGTAAAATACTTTGCTGAGTATATTTTTTGTCGGTCTTTTCACTCAACAATTGCGCAAGTTTTTTTGCGGTCAGATTTTCTTTAACTAATAATATTTTTATTTGTTCTTTTGAATTTATATTCATAAACTATTTTACAAACTTTTCAAGATATTCTTCCAGTATAAATTCAACCTGTTTAACAGCAGAGCGCTTGTTTTTAAAGGCTAGTTCTTTCACTTTTTCCCATAATTTTGTATTTATTCGCATTGTAAAATGTGTTTTTTCTTCCATAATGAAAACATCTTTCATTGATAAAAGTTATTTTCTGACGAATTTAATATCAAAATCTAAACTATTAGCAATCAATACAACTTCATTATAAGTTAAAGTTCCGCGTTTTAGTTTTGAAGAAAAATTAGCCAAGGAATATTGTTTATTAGTTTTTTGAGCTAAAATCTGAGCTACATATTTCATCGTAACTCCTTTTTCTGCTAATAATGATTTAATTTGTTCTCTGACTTGTAAATTCATATAATTATTATACTCATCAGTTAATTTGTTGACTAATGAAACGATTTAATGTATTATAATTTACATGTCAATTAACTAATCAACTTACCAATTGATTATATGTTTACAAATTTTAATATTTAAGGAGTTAAAACCATGCCAAAACTAATAAACAAAAAAGAACTAAAGAAATTAGGTGATTTTATTGATGATGTTACAAATTTATTGTCTATTTTATTGTTTTTTTGCAAAGAACATAATGATGAAATAGATGCGTTTGCAATTTATTCCATGGTTAAATGTGTTTATAAAGTCAGTTCTAAGTTAAATTGTTTCTTTTTAGATTTGACTTATAACTGCGAAGAAATTGAGTTTGAATGCTGTAAATAATTTTTTATTAAATCAAAGATAATATTATTGATGGACTGATAATCCTGTATATGAAAATTTTATGTTGCATAATTGGAATATGAGTCAAGAAGTTGATAAACATGCACGTACGCTTTTAGCGGAAAATGTTAAATTTTTAAGAGAAAAAGCAGGTTTGGATAAAGAAGAACTTGCACTTAATCTTGGATTGGATAATTCATATATTTCAAAAGTTGAAAATTCAAAAATGAATGTTACTATTGATAAAATTCAAAAACTTGCAACATTCTTTAAGGTTGATGTAAAATTACTTTTCAAATAAAATTTTTCTGGAATACCATTCCTTTTGATATTTATAACAATTATTCATAATTGGATAATGAATCTAATACTAAATTCCAATCTAAGAAGAATTTTTGGCAAAAATATTGCTAAATTCAGAATAAGACACAAATTAACAAGGGAAAAGCTCTCCCTTGCCCTTGGGGTTGACAATTCTTACGTCTCAAAACTCGAAAGAGGTCATGTTAATATAACATTGAGAAAAATGGAATTTTTAGCACAATTACTAGGGGCAGACATTAGAGATTTATTTAATCCCGAAGTACTTTATGAAGAATAATTTTTGTTTATTTAGTTAAATTTTGTAAAAATTCTTTTAAAATTGACACAGTTAAAATTAAATATTAAAAACCGGACTTTATTGTTAAAAATTGTAAAGTCATGATGGGCTTTGTTTTATTTTTAGATACAGTAAAATGCAGATAAAAAAACTCAAATTCTAAATAAAGAATTTGAGGAATTGCTTTGAATAAATTTTTAATACTCTCTTGTTTTTTATTATACAACATAAAAAAATAATAGCCAGTTTTTTTGTTAATCTCTTGAAAAAACTTCAAATAATAAGGAATTTGTTTGGTTTTTTTGTTGTTTTATGGGGTTAAAATATGCGCAGGATGCGACCATTGCGGCATTGTCGGTGCAGTATTTTAATTGCGGGTAATTTGTAGCAAAATTTTGTTTTTCGAGTTCTTTTAATCTTTTTCTTAATTCGGAATTTGCGGCGACGCCTCCTGCAAGGGCGATTTTGCTGCAATTTAATTTTTGTGCTGTTTTTATGGTTTTGTTAATTAATGTGTCGCAAATCCTGTATTGAAAACTTGCTGCGATGTCTTTTTTTGGTAAGTTTTCTTTGTCGAATTTTTTGACTTCGCGCAAAACGGCTGTTTTTAAACCTGAAAAAGAAAATTCATCTTCGCCGACTTTTGCTTCGGGAAAATTGAAGCGGTTTTTATCTCCTTC
>CAPYQR010000007.1:0-1809 GCA_948742005.1 uncultured bacterium | reverse complement strand
TCCTTCTTGTGCCATTTTATCAAGTAAAATTCCGCCGGGGTATGGAATCGAGCATAATCTTGCAACTTTATCATAAACTTCGCCTACGGCATCGTCCATTGTTTGTGCTAAAATTGTTTGTTCAGCATAGTTTTTAACATAAATTATCTGTGTATGACCTCCGGAAACTAAAAGGCACACAAAGGGCGGAGTGAAATCGTTTTCAATAAAGTTTGCGCACACGTGTGCTTTTAGGTGATTAACGCCAAGATATGGTTTATCGTATATTAAAGATAAGGTTTTTGCCGCGTTTAATCCTACAAGCAGACATCCGATTAATCCGGGTCCTGTAGTTGAGCAAAAAGCATCAATTTTTTGCGGGCTGATTTGTGCTTGCTTATAGGCTTCTTTTATAACAAAATTAATTGAATTCAAATGTTCTCGAGCAGCTATTTCAGGAACAACGCCTCCGAATTTTTCATGGATTTTTATCTGGCTTGAAACAACATTTGCAAGAACTTCTCTTCCGTCTTTAACAATGGCGCAGGCGGTTTCGTCACAGCTTGATTCAAGTCCTAAAATTATCATTTTTCACCAAATTTCTAAAATTTTTGTTGTAGTTTAAAACGCTTTTGTTATAATAATAGCATGAAAAAAAGTTTGATAATTTTAGCATTAATTTTAAGTGTAGTAATTTTTCCGCAAAGCGCAAAAGCGCAGGAGGAAATAGCTCAGGATGCTACGGATTGTTATAATCAGGCGATAGATTTATATAAAGCGGAAAAGATTGATGAATCTATTGAGATGTTTCAAAAGGCGATAAAATTAAATCCTAAATTTTATGAAGCGCACTATAATCTTGCGCAAATTTTGATGTCTTTAAATAAAGATAAAGATGCTTATGAGGCATTTGTTCAGGTTGTTAAATTAAAGCCTGATGATTGGGAATCTGTTTATAATGTTGGAATTATCCAATACAAAAGAGGATATTTGGCAAATTCATACAGTTATTTAAAAACAATCGAGGAAAAAACTCCACAGTATGATTCAGCAAGATTATACATGGGAAAAATTGAAAAAAGACAAAAAGAATTGAACTTAGAAAGTACTTTAAAAGAACATAAAAAAGTTGTTGATTCATCGGGTAAGGTAAAAGGGGTTGAAATTGCTGAATATGAAGCTCCGTCAGGTGTTGCAACCGATTCGAGAGGAAATATTTATTTAGCAAGTTACAGCGAAAATACTATTTATAAAATCAGCACGCAGGGTCAAAAATCTACGTTTACAAAATCAACCTTGTTAAAAGGCCCGATTGGTATTGCGGCTGATAAAGAGAATAATATTTATGTTGCAAATTATGATGCAAATAATATAGTAAAAATAACTAATGATGGCAATGCAAGTATTTTTGCGGACATCCAAAAGCCTTATTGTGTTACTTATGATGTTATTAATAACAGATTGTATGCAACCGAACAAAATACGAACACGATTTTAAAATTTGACCTGTAATTTTAATTATAATGGAATATACAAAACCACTTGCAAAATTAATAGAATGTTTCCAAAAGCTTCCGTCAATTGGTCCTAAAACCGCGGCAAGACTCGCTCTGCATGTTTTAAAAATGCCTGTTGGTAATGTTGAAGAATTTGCAAATGCGTTAATTGAAGCTAAAACAAAAATCACGTATTGCGAAACTTGTTTTAATATTTCCTGTTCAAGTCCTTGTGAAATCTGTAATGATCATTCAAGAAATAAAAAGATAATCTGTGTTGTAAGTGAAGCAAAAGATTTGATGGCAATTGAAAAAACAAATGAATACCATGGCT
>CAPYQR010000006.1 GCA_948742005.1 uncultured bacterium | reverse complement strand
TCGTTATACATTAAAACAAGATGTTGAAATTTCCGCATTCATTTCTTCCCTTTTTGCTTTCGGCAGACGTGAAGCATTTATCAAGAAGCTTGATTTATTGTTTTCTTTAACAAAAAGTCCTTATGAATTAATTTTAGATTATAAAAAATTTAATCTGGAAGATTTTATATACAGATTTGTTAAATCATGTGATTTAATCGAATTATTGCGAATTTTAAACAAGCTTTATGTTGATGATAAATCAAATTTAGAGGAATTATTTTCAGATTACGATAAATTTGAATTTAAATCATATAATTGCATCAAAAAAGCAACAAATTATTTTTATCTTAATTCTAAAATTCCTCAAAGCAGTGGTTTTTGTTTTCTTTTTGCAAAACCTGAAAATAATTCTGCGCTCAAACGCTTAAATATGTTTTTGCGTTGGATGATTCGCAAAAACAGCGAAGTTGATTTTGGCATTTGGGATAATATCGCCCAAAGTGAACTTTTAATCCCTTTAGATACACATGTTGCAAGGCTTTCTCGGGAATTTAAACTTCTGAAACGAAAGCAAAATGATTTTAGAAGCGTTGTTGAATTAACAAATAAATTAAAAGAATTTGACGAATCAGACCCTGTGAAATATGATTTTGCGTTATTTGGGCTGGGGGTTGATGAATTTATTCGTAAAAATTAAATCCTTTTGGAAGCTCGTTTTCGATTTTTTTGGCAAAGCTTGCAAAATCAAGCTCAAAAGCATTGCATAATTTCCAAAGAGTTGTTATTTTTGTGTCGGTTGTTCCATTTTCAAGCCTTGACAGCAATCCGTTTCCAATATCATATTCAAAAGAAAATTTATTAATTCCTTTTTTTAATTTTGCACGTTCATCAAAAACAACCTTGCCAATTGCTTTTAAAAGAATTTTTTTCTTTTGTTCCATAACAATATTGTCTTGTTCCATAAAGTAATTTTAAAACATATTGATTAAATAGTATTGACTATAATCAATGGCATGGTGTACTATATTTTTATCACCTATTGATTACAATCAATAGGTGAAAACAAAAAGATTGCATGGAACTAACAAAATGACAACACACAAAGCCTTTTCAATGCTTGAACTAATGTTTTCCCTTGTTGCAATATCAGTATTTCTTGCAGCATTCGCGCCTGTGATTTCTTCCAGGTTTGCTTCAGAAAGTGAGATGATATTTAATTCCAGTGAATTGATTACATCAATGGAATGTGACATTAATTTCCCTAATTCATTCGGGCTTGAATGTACTCTTTGCTATCATGAAGAATCTTGTGTTACCTGTGGGGGAAATTGTCCTTCGGGGATGGTAAAAAATGTTAAGAAATGTACTTGTGAATAAAAATTTTAAAATATTGGAGTTTTGATGAAAGTAAATATGTCTAAAAAATTAAGAAAATTAGTTAAGAAAAATTTAAATCGTGCGTTTATGGAGCTTAAGAATGCTTTTTCTCTTGTTGAGATAGCGATTAGTCTTTTGGTGATATCGATAATTATCGCTGCTTTGACTCCTACGATTTCAAAAAGATTAACCGCGAGTTCTTCAATTAAAAACAGAATATCAACAAATTGCAACAGTATTTATCCTGACGGTTATTGTGCCATGTGCTATATCACCCCAAAAAAATGTATCTCCTGTACAAAGACTTGTAATACTAATCAGTTTAAAAATGTTGATTCTTGTGAGTGTGAAGATTGTTCTAAAAAGTATGGAAATCCTAATTGTGCAAGGTGTAATTCTAAAAAATGCACCCAGTGTGCGCAAGGATATTATTTAGATTCAAAGAGTAATTGCATGAAGTGTCCTAAGGGGTATTATTGTTTCCAAGAGGGGGATGGGTCTGTTAAAAAGCCTTGTTCTAAAGGTTTTGTTGCGGGGGTTGAGGGGATGAGTGCTTGTGTGCCATGTAACAAATCAACCGCGCAGCAGGCAGGTTCTGTTGCGCCAAATGAGGGAATGAGCGCGTGTATTCCTTGTGCGGGAGGTCAATATGCATCATCATCAGGACAATCATCCTGCAAGCCTTGTCCTGTTGGAAATTATTGTCAAAACGGAAAAATTTCTCCTTGTGCTAAAGGTAGTGCTAATGATAAACAAGGACAGGTGTCATGTGTTTCTTGTGTAAAATCTACAGATAAAATTCAGGGTTCTGTTGCTCCAAATACAGGGATGATAAAATGTATTCTTTGCGGCAACGGTCAATATGCTCAAAGTGCTGCGCAAGGGCAAAATTGCACCCCATGTCCTGCGGGGCGTTATTGTGTTAACGGTAAAATCATACCTTGTGCTAAAGGAACTGCACAAGGAAACACAGGGCAGTCTTCTTGTGTTCCTTGTCAAAAATCAGCAAATGGAATAGCGGGCACAATTGCTCCAAACACAGGGATGACAAGCTGCAGTGTTTGCGGTAACGGAAAATATACAGCCGCTTCAGGTCAAGCTTCTTGTTCAAATTGTCCTGCGGGGTATAAGTGTCCTAATGGACAGTTGATTAAATGTACAATCGGTACAATTTCAACAGGAAATGCTTCAAATTGTACCTCCTGTACAGGTGCTTCAACTTCAAGCGAGGGTGCGAGTGCTTGTGTAGCTTGTGCAAACGGATGTACATCTTGTTATGGAACAGGTTCTAATTGCACATCGTGTAAATCAGGTTATTACAAAAACGGTTCAGGCTGTTCGCGCTGTCCTGCGGGAAGCTCTTGTGCGGGCGGAACAGCAAAACCCGTTCAATGTGCTGTTGGCTACTATGCGTCAACAGGATCTGCAGCATGTGTTAGCTGCGGGGCGGGAAAATCATCCACAAAAGGCTCATCATCATGTTTTGATTGCAACCCGAGCTGTACAACATGCTCGGGCAGCGCAAACAGCTGCAGCAGCTGTAAAAACGGCTATTACAAACAAGGAAGTTCCTGTTCTTCCTGCCCTGCAGGTTACTATTGCAAAAACAACACAAGCACCATCTGCCCCAAAGACAACTATTGCCCCGCAGGCGCAATTAATCCGACACCTTGTCCTGATGGTTTGATTGCTGCTGAGGGTGCGAAGAGTCAGGATGAGTGTGAGAGTGAGGAGTGGGAGTGCGAGTTTGAGTTTCTGTGGAGAAATAATGAAACAAGAAAACGTAAAGGTACAAAATATGGTAAGCTTTGTGTAATGGATTCTTTTGATAAAGAAATGTATGACACCAGTGCAAAAAATAGAAACCTGACTTGGACTCAGATTACAGAGGGTAATTTAAGCAGTTTTTGCAAGGATGTTAACGACCATTTTTCGTTAGCTGTTACGACTTGTCAAGGACAGACATATTATACACAGGATGTTGGCAAAATTGGTTATAAGGAGATTGATTATGCAAGTTCTTGCAAGATGACAATTCTTGATTGCGGACAAGGAACATCATTAAGGTGTAAAGTTGATAAAGCGCCTTGTTCCAATTATTATTATAAAGATTATCATATAAGTTTATGCGGATTAACATCAAACTGCGGAATAACAACAACCAAAAAAATTTCAATTCTTTATTCTTACGATTTGTCGGCTGCTGCTGAACATCCAAATGCGGTAGTATCTTATTATACATTTTATTCGGGTGCAAGCTCGGGGAACAGTTCGTGTACCCCAATGTGGTGCTCAAATGATATGCTCCCTTGGGCAAAAAATACTCAATATATTGTAAGAAAGTCAGGCAGTTAAATTAAAACTTTTTATTTAAAACAGTTCATGTTAAACAGAGGCATTGCGCCTCTTTTTTTTAATATTAAGTAAAAAATTAAAACATTCCTTTTTTGGCAAAGAATAATGCTGCTAAAATTGCAGCAATAAGGGAAATCATACTCACAATTAAAAAGCCGAAATGATTATTTGCAAAAGGTACCGCTACATTCATTCCCCAGAAACTTGAAAACATTGTAGGAATTGCAAAAATAATTGCAATTGATGTTAAAAATTTCATTACAGTGTTTAAATTATTTGAAATAATCGAAGCAAAAGCATCCATCATATTTTCCAGGATGTTTCTGTGCATTTCAACCATTTCAAGCGCCTGTTTGTTTTCGATTATTACATCTTCCAATAAATCAATATCATCTTCGGAGAATTTTAAAAGGCTGTTTTGTTTTGCGCTTTGAGTTAAGCGCATTATTTTTTGTAAAACCATATAGTTATCTTTTAGTGCTGTCGTAAAATAAACGAGAGATTTTTGGACTTCAAAAAGTTGAAAAAGCGCTTTATTTTTCATTGTTTTTCTTAATTCTTCTTCAATTTCTTCGGATTGTTTGTAGATGTAATTTAAATATCTTAAATAAAATTTTGTTGAACGAAAAAGAATATCAAGCAAAAATTTTGTTTTATTGCGCGTGTCAAAAGAGCCTGAAGTGTCTTTATTAAACGATGCCATTACTTTGTTTTTCTTTGACGAAACAGTAATAAAGCCTCTTTGGGTAAAAATTATCCCCAAAGGCAAGGTGTCGTAAGTTCCCTCATCTTCCATCAAAGGCAGATTTGTAATTATAAGTACACAATCATCTTCAAGTTCAATACGCGAACGTTCATCAACGTCTAATGAATTTCTTAAAAAACTTTCATCCAAATTTAAAATAAGAGAAACTTTTTGAATTTCATCATAAGTAGGGTCAATCAAATTAAACCAAGAGCCGCTTTGGGCTTCGTTGATTGAAAGTTCAATAAGTTTATTATCGTTTGTTGTTTTTAAGATTTCTATCATAAAACTGCCTTAAAAATAAGCTTGTGCCTTAATTATATTAAACAATAGAATCTTTAATATGTAAACAAAAAGAAACCTCTTTTAATACAAAGAGGCTAATTTACACACACACAAAACCATAAACTTTATTTTGCGCTCTGAATTTTTTACGCAAATTCAGGACGCGGTTCTTTTTTCAATTTTTCCATAAGTTCGTTTTTCTTTGCCATTTGAGCAGCAACAACTTTTCTTGCTGCTTCTGCTATTCTTTCTTTTTTAGATTTAACGGATTTCATTTTTGTATATTGAATATTCATTGTAATTGCTTTTGTGCAGACATCGCGAAGCGCTTGTTGAATTCTGAATGCTTCCATGTGAGCATTTGCATAATCATTCATTGTATCCATCAATTTATTAGGGTCAATCATTGAGTTTTGAACAATTGCATTATCAACTTTCATCCCTGCGTATTTTTTAACCAATGCTTTATCTAAACCATCTTTTGCGCCAACTGCCATGTGTTTTTGCTCCTGTATATCTCTCGTATTATAATAAAGTATTTTTAGATTTAAAAATTGTCTTATTTTAAATTTCCCTTAATATTTCTTAACATAATTGTTGAAAAATAATAATAAAGTGCACATTTTATATTTTTGTGGGAGAATAGTATTAACAAATATTTTAAATTTATGGGGAGTTTAATGTCATATATTGAAATTGATAATCAAAAATGCAAGTCATGTTATCTTTGCATTAACTCTTGCCCGCATAAATTAATCAAAAAAAGCAATCTTACGGGCAAAACAGGCGAATATATCGTTGAATTTGATGATAATGATAAAAAATGTACAGCATGTGCATCTTGCGCAATGACTTGTCCGGAAGTAGCAATAACAGGTGTTTATAAAGAATGATAGAGAAAGAACTGTTAAAAGGTAATATTGCAATAGCAAAAAGCGCTCTTGAAAATGGCTGTGAGTGTTATTTCGGCTACCCTATTACTCCGCAGACGGAAATCGGGGAATATTTAAGCCTTGAAATGCAAAAAAGAAATCTTGCCTATGTTTGTGCGGAATCTGAAATCGGCGCAATAAATATGGCATTGGGCGCTTCTTCTACGGGTGCAAAAGTCATGGCTTCCAGTTCTTCTTGTGCTGTTGCGCTAATGCAAGAAACGCTTTCCTATGCTTGTTCAGATGAGCTTCCGATTGTTCTTGTTAATGTTATGCGTGCAGGGCCCGGGCAAGGGTATATTTTCCCCTCGCAAGGCGATTATATCCAATCAACAAAAGGCGGCGGCAACGGCGATTATCACACGATTGTCTTATCCCCCTCAACCGTACAGGAAGCTGCGGATTTTACCGCAAGGGCGTTTTATCTTGCACAAAAATATAAAAATCCTGTAATTTTGCTTGCGGATGGTTTGCTTGGGCAAATGGCAGAGCCTGCTTGTATTAAAGCAAATTTGTATCCTGATATTGATAATTCTTCCTGGAGACTGGACGGCGCTAAAGACAGACCCTCCAGAAACATCCACTCTCTAGAACCATCACAGTTGAAGTTAAATCAACATATTTTAAAATTAAAAGAAAAATATGATTTAATTGAACAAAGCGAAGTTGATTTTGAAGAATATATGATTGAGGATGCGGAAATTATTATAACGGCTTTCGGTACAATGGGGCGCTATTGCAAGGAAGTAGTTAATCATTACCGTGAAAAAGGTGTTAAAATCGGCTTGTTTAGACCAATCAGCCTCTATCCTTTTCCGATTTTAAGATTGAGAGAATTATCACTAAAAGTAAAATTATTTATTGATATTGAAATGAATCTGGGGCAAATGCTTAAAGATGTTCAAATTTCAGTTCTTTCAAATGCTCAAACTGCCTTTGTCGGCAAACCTGTCGGCGATTGGCTTAAAAAAGATGAAATGACTCAAATAATTGACAAAATAATAAAGGATAAATATGCAGGTATATGCTAAACCAAAATCAATAAAAGAAAATTCAAGCTTTACGTTTTGCCCGGGCTGCGACCATGGTTTGGCAATTAAACTTGTGGCGCACGTTATTGATGAATTGAATTTGCAGCAAGATGCGATTGCTGTTGCATCAAGCGGTTGTTCTGTTTTTTTGTATAATTTTTTAGACATAGATTGTATAGAAGCTCCGCACGGAAGAGCATGTGCTGTTGCTACGGGAATTAAGCGCGCGCATCGGGCAAAAGGAAACAATAAATTTGTTTTTACTTATCAAGGTGATGGCGACTTTGCTTCACTCGGGCTTGGAGAATCTTTGCACAGTGCATTGAGGGGAGAAAATATAACTGCAATATGTATTAATAATACAAATTACGGCATGACAGGCGGTCAATTAGGGCCGACAACCGCTATGGGTCAAATTACAACAACAAGCCCCACAGGAAGAAACAAAGAATACCATGGTTTTCCAATTAAAACCGCAGAACATATTGCGCTTTGTGACGGGTCAAGTTTTTCTGCAAGAGTTGCATTGTATGATTTAAAAAATATTTATAATGCTAAAAAAATAATTAAAAAAGCTTTTGAATACCAAACAAAAGGCCTTGGTTTCAGCTTTGTTGAAATTTTATCTTCATGTCCTACCAATTGGAAATTGAATCCTGTTGATTCACATAAAAAAATTGAACAAGAGCTTACAAAAGTCTACCCTCTCGGGGTTTTTAAGGATGTGCTAAATGGTTGAAAACAGTATTAAAAAAGATTTTAAAAATTTTATAATATCAGGTGCAGGCGGACAAGGGGTTTTATCGCTCGGCTCAATTCTTGCCAATATTTTTATGCTAAACGGCAAATTTGTTTCGTATTGCCCTTGTTATGGTGCAGAGGTTAGAGGCGGAGCTGTTAATTGTGAAATTAATATGTCTGAATCGGAATTATTTTGTATACAAAATTCAAAAGTAGATTTTGTAGTTGCGCTGAATCAGACTTCTTTTGATAAATTTATTTCAAAAGTTAAGGAAAACGGAACAATAATCGTTAATTCCTCCATGGTACAAATTGAGAAAATAAGAGAAGATATTAAATATGTTTTTGCTCCTTTGACTCAAGAAGCGCTTAAATTAGGTAATATTAAAATGACAAATTCAATAGCATTGGGAGTTTTATCTAAAATTATCGGAAATCTGCCGATTGATATTGTAAAACAAGCTTATGAGAAGATTATGAAAAATAAAAAAGATTTAATTGCAAAAAACATTGAAGCATATTTGCTCGGGTTTAATTATATTCAAGAAAGGGTAACTGCATAGATATGAGTAATTTAAAAAATAAAATCGGAGTAAAAATTACAGCTCTTGATTGTGCAGTAGCTGAAAATGTTGTAACAAATGATGATTTAACAAAAATTTTAGATACATCCGATGAATGGATTACAACAAGAACGGGAATAAAAGAAAGAAGAGTTATTCAAGGAGATGAAACTTCATCTGACCTTGGAATTAAGGCAGCAAAAAAAGCATTATCGCGTTCAGGATTTGATGTTTCAAAAATTGATTTGATAATTGCGGCAGCATCCGCCCCCGAGGATGTTTATCCGTCAGTTTCTTGTATTATTCAAGGCGCAATCGGGGCAAGTAATGCTGCATGTTTTGATTTAAAAGCCGCTTGTTCAGGCTTTATTTATTCTCTTAATGCAGCACGTGCTTTTATTCAATCAGGCTTATATAAAAATGTTTTAATTGTTGCAACTGATGCTACGACAAAATTTACTGATTGGACAGACAGAAGTGTATGTGTTCTTTTTGGGGATGGTGCGGGCGCTGCTGTTTTATCGGCATGTGAAGATGATAACGATATTATCGGAGTTAATTTATTGGCAGACGGTACTTGCGGCGATTATATAACTTTAAAAACCCAGGGGTTAAATTGTCCTTTGGTGGATGAAATTGAGGCAAAATCCGATGCTTTTATTCACATGAAAGGAAAAGATGTCTATAAATTTGTCATGACAAAAATTCCTCCGAAACTTGAAGAATTGCTTGAAACTACAAATACTAAAGTAGAAGATATTGATTATTTTGTTCCGCATCAATCAAATCAAAGAATGATAACAGCTTTAGCGGAAAGATTAACAATTGATACGGCTAAAACAATTTCAAACATTAAAAGCTACGGAAATATGTCCGCAGCATCAATTCCTGTTGCTATCAGAGAAGGGATTGACAATAAATCGATTAAATTACCTGCAACATTTATGATTAGTGCTTTTGGTGCAGGAATGACGGGCGCTAATGCTATAATAAAATTGGATGAAAATATATAACTATAGGAGTAAGATAAAAGTATGAAAAGACGAGTTGCCGTAACCGGCATGGGTTGTGTATCGCCTTTTGGTGTGGGGGTTGATACGTTATGGCAGAATTTAATTAAAGGAAACAGCGGAATCAGATATTTAAGCCTTGATAAAGAAAAACATCTTGTGCACATAGGCGGCCCTGTTCCCGAATTTGATACGACTCCGTTTGTCGATGCAAAAGATGCAAGAAGAATGGATAAATTTATTCTTTGTTCTATTGTTGCTGCAAGTTTAGCTATAGATGATTCAAAACTTGACTTGGAAAAAGAAGATTTAACAAGAATCGGCGTAATTGCAGGTTCTGCGGCAGGCGGACTTGAAACAATCCAAAAAAACTATGAAGTTATGATTGCGCGCGGATATCATAAATGCTCACCTTTTATGGTTCCGATGATGATTACAAACATGGCGGCAGGCAAAATTTCAATTAAATATGGTTTGAGAGGAATGTCAAAATCTGTTGTAACAGCATGTGCTACAGGTGCTCATTCAATCGGCGATGCTATGCGTGCAATTCAAATCGGCGATGCTGATGTTATGATTGCAGGCGGTGCTGAGGCAGGAATCTGCGATATGGGTATTGGGGCATTTACTTCTGCTAAAACTTTATCAAGAGCTAATGAAGAACCGACAAAAGCCTCTCGTCCTTATGATGTTAAAAGAGATGGGTTTATCATGTCAGAAGGTGCAGGTATCTTGGTTTTAGAAGAATATGAACATGCAATCAAGCGTGGAGCAAAGATATATGCAGAATTGGCAGGTTACGGTCAATCATCCGATGCTTACGATATGGTAGCACCCGACCCTGAGGGCAGGGGTGCTGTTTTAGCTATGGAATTAGCGCTTAAAGATGCTCAATTAGCTCCGTCTGATATAGGTTATATTAACGCTCACGGTACATCAACCCATGTTGGCGATATTGCTGAATCAAATGCGATTGCAAAATTGTTTGGTGATAAAGAAAAAAATTCAAATCTTAATGTTTCATCAACAAAATCAATGACAGGGCACATGCTCGGAGGCGCGGGAGCAGTAGAGGCGATTATTTCAATTAAAGCGTTAAATGAAAATATCGTTCCCCCGACAATTAATATTGAAGAATTAGACCCCGAAGTTGCAAATCTTGATTATACAAAAGATGTTGCAAAACAAAAGAAACTTGATGCTGTTTTATCGAATTCTTTCGGTTTTGGCGGCTGTAACGCGGTTTTAGTCTTTAAAAAATAATATATTTATTAAGCCCGATATTTTTTATCGGGCTTATAAAATGTAAAAAAAACTATAATCCAAGCGTCAAAAGCAGACGCACAACAACATTTCGCAAAATCGCAAGCGCAAACAAAGCCGCTATCGGGCTTAAATCTAACATTCCTATGGGAGGAATGATTCTTCTGAACGGCGCGAAAAATATTTCACTGAACATTTTTAAACTTCTAAAAGGTTCATTATACCAATTAATTGTCGGAATCCAGGTAAGAATTATCGATATAAATAATAATAAATTAATTAAATCAAATATTTTTGAAACAGCAATGGCAATCCCCATTTTTATACCCTTTCGGTTTTAATCTAAATATTTTCAACAATTGAAAATAAAAGTTTTTGGAGTTTTGAAATATTTTGTTCAAAAACTTTCATAACGGCTTCATGTGAAACAGGCTCGCAATCATTAACTAATCCCGCATCGTAATCAGTTATAAGAGAAATATTTAAAGATTTCATCCCTAATTCTTTTACAAGATGTACTTCAGGATATTGGGTCATATTGATTACTTCCCAGCCTTGACGTGTAAAAAAAGCACTTTCTGATTTTGTGTTGAACCTTGGACCTTGGATTACAACTACTGTTCCTTTATCGTGATATTTAAAATTAAGATTTTTGGCGCAATTGATTGCTACCTCTCTTAATTTTTTATCATAAGGTTCAGCTGCTGAAATGTGTTGGATATTATCTTTATCAAAAAAAGTATCTAATCTTCCTTTTGTCCAATCAACATATTGGTCACAAAAAACAATATCTCCGGGAGCAACATGTTTTTGCAAAGAACCCGCAGCACAGGGAGAAATTACGCTTTCACAGCCAATTTCTTTCATTGCCCAAACATTAGCACGGTAATTTACTTTGTGCGGTGCAATTGTATGGTTTCTTCCATGGCGCGGCATAAATGCAACATCTTTATCTCCTATTTTTCCAAGCATCAAAGCATCCGAGGTTTTGCCGTAAGGGGTTTCTATGTTGAATTCTTTAATGTTATCTAAAAATTTATAGAATCCCGAGCCTCCGAATATGCCGATTTGTGCTAAGTTTTGGTTTGCCATTTTTATTGTGCTTTCTTGATATTTTCTTGTTTAACAAACTTTAGTCATTGCTTTTTTGGATAGATTTTTGAACCCATTCATCTGCTCTTTGTCCGGTTAAAAGTTTTCCGTCAGAGCGGATTCCATAGCCAAAAGGAGCTTCGCCTTTGCCGATTCCGTCTACATCAATACAGAATACTTTATACATTCTGTCAAATCCGTTTTCATCGGGATATGTAACTGCCGCATCAGGATTTGAGAATTGACGCACACCCTCGTCTAAGTATTTGCCGAATGTTGTTCGCGGAGATGTTTGAAACCAAGCAACGCCATCTGAGGTTACGATTTCTTCTCCGATTGTTGCTGCTTGATTAGCGCAATATGTATCAAGAAGAACTTTTGCTTCGCTTGGTTTTTTGTATGTTGTAGCCTCTTCGGATGAACCAACTTCAATATACCCTTCAGCACCTTCTAATTTTGAGCATTTTTTAGATTTATAAGACATAATTTCTGAAATTGTATCGCAGAAATATGTAAAGTTTTCATCTTTTGCTTCTAGCAGCTTGCCTTTAGCATCGGTAGAACTTGATTTTGTTCCAAGGTCGCCGTTAACATAATATCTGTCAGATGAAACAAGCTCACGAATTACTGTTGTAAGGGTAGAATTTGCTTTTTTGAATTTCATTACATTTTCATCGGGTGCTGCTTGAAAAGCTACCGGTAGTAATATTGCAGTTAAAACGCCGATAATAACAAGAACGATTAATATTTCGGCTAAAGTAAATGCTTTTTTCATTATAATCCCCTAAATTAAACCCATCAATTTTAAATCTTTGGCTATTTCTTTATCAAATAAGCTTGCGTAAGCTAAATCAGTACATGCATCACCTGTGTATTTGTGGTGTTTGGGTGCTTGATTGTGCGTATTTTTTTTGTCGTACCTTGCTGTGTTGTTGTTAATGTTGCGGTAATTGTTTTTGATGTTAATTAAACTTTGAATACGCATTTGCACCTCTTATTTTGTGTAATTATAATAACACATTTATTCAAGCTTGGCAATCTTTAAAAAGGTATAATTTTATTTAAATTTTATGAGTGCAAAAGCAATTGATGCACAAACCGCAAGATTAATTGATTCAACTTGATTATCCATTTTTATTGTAAGGCGCTCATCGCTTAAATTTAAAATCTCTTGGCTGATTCCGTTTGCTTCCGAGCCGAGTGCAAGTATGAAATTTTTGTTGAAATTATAATTTACAAAATCTTTTTTAGAATCAACCACTGTTGAAATAAGAGCATGGGAATTTTTTAATTTTTTGATAAATTCAATATTTTTTGTTTTAAAAATAGGAATTTTAAACATATTTTGCGCGCTTGCGCGGATTACTTTTGCATTATATAAATCAACACAGTCGTTAAATAAAATTATTCCGTCAAACGAAAAAGCAACAGCGCTTCTTATTATTGTACCAAGGTTTCCTGCATCTTTTATTCCGTCAATCAGCGCAATTTTATTTAAATTTTTAAATTTTTCAACTTCAACCAAAGGCTCTTTAATAATTCCTGCAAGCTTGGAATAGCTTGCTGTGGTTGAAATTTTTTTTAAAACTGCAGCGGGTGCTTTGATTAATTTTTTTGCTTTTATTTTTTCAATATTAATCCCGCCTTTGTCTTTTAGGTTTTCGAAATATGTCTGTTCAATAAATAATGCTTCAAATTCAAAACCATCACAAATCAAGCCTTGGATAGTTTTTTCACCGTCTATAAGAATCATTTTTTCGCGCATGCGGAATTTCGGCATTTGAAGTTTTGCGCAATATTTTACTAAATCGTTTTGAGTACTTGTAATTGTTTGAATTTCCATTGTTTTTCTTTTTTTAAAGGTAGGGATTATTTTTCTGCCAGTTTTTGACAAATTCAATTTCATTTGTATTTAACATATTATAATCAATTAAAACCTCCTCAAAGGGAAATTTTGACAATGAGTGACGGTTGTAATTTATATCTTGATATACACAATTTTCAATTCTTATACCAAATTCAAGATTTTCATCTTTGTTTTTACCGTAAAGCCCGGGTTCAATTGAATGAACCTGAAAAGGCTTAATTTCATCTTTTGACAAAGGATTTAAAGTCGGCGGCGCTTGATGAACCGATGTTCCGATTCCATGACCAAGACCATGGGCAAAATAAAAGCCTTGTTTTTCATCTTCCTTTAAAATATCTCTCGCAAGTTTATCAATTTCACAGGCTTTTTTGTTTTTTGATAAGAAACATTGAATAAAAGCTTTTAAAACTTTTGTATATATTTTTTTGTGGATTTCTTTAGGATAAAAACCAAAATAAAATGTACGCGTGATGTCTGTTGCAAGACCCATGTCGTAATATCCTCCGCAATCAAGCAGGATTATGTTTTCGCCTGTTAAAATTTTATTTTTGTCATATTCACTATAATGAATTGATGCACTGTTTTCATCAAGCGCTAATAATGTTTTAAAAGACGGACACTTCGCGCCTGTTTTAATTAATTCTTCTTCAAAAATTTTAACTAAATCAACTTCACTTAAGCCGATTTTAAGACGTTTTTTAAAATTATAAATTGCCAAATCGAGCTTTTGTGATGAGTTTTTCAAGTGTTCAATTTCTGATTTTGTTTTAATTGAAGCAAGGAGAGAAATTTGGTTTGTTTTTAATTCTTTTGGTTTTTTAATTAAAAGAAATTGATTTAAATTTATTTTTTCGGGATTAAAATAAATCTCGCAGTCTTTTGATTTTATAAAATCTTCAAAATGTTCAAGTTTATCATATTTTAAATCTTCAATTTTAATATCTGTTTCTTTATCTAAAAACAGAATATTTTCATTGTTTTCAAAATCTAAATATAAAATTGACTTAAAATTTGAACAATATTTTACTTCAAAACTTCTTAAGCCTGTTAAGTAAGAAATTTCATCAAGGTCAAAAATAAGGATTTTTTTAACATCAGGATTGTAGTTTTTCAATTTTTCGATTTTGTATTTAAATTCTTTTGAATCTTCCCGTGCTGAAAAAAGTTTTTCTTTTTTATTGTAATCATCGTTTTTTAAAAATTTTTCATCAAGTTTATAAGTTCTTAAATCAAAATATTTATCCAATTTTAAGTAAAATTCAAGCTTTATGTCGTTTGGGGTGTAAAAAACCGTATTTTTTTTATAAACTTTTAAAAAGCTTTCAACAAAATTTTCCCCCATTGGAATTTTGTATATTTCGATTTCAATTTCTTTTTCTTTTGAGGCTTCTTTTATAACCTGTTTTTCGACAAGCAGATGATATCTTGTATCAACAAAAACGGTTATTTTTCCGTTTTTATCTATGACGGCTTCTCCCGCTGTTCCTGAAAAACCGGTCAAAAGATTTAAAGGCGAGGATTTGTAGTGATTGTTAAAAAATGAATCACTTGATTTTAATAAAAGGACTTCATTGTCTTTTAAAATTTCTTTGTAGAATTTTATCTGATTTTTAATTTTACTCATATTTAATTTCTATCCGATTTTTATTGATTTTAATTTTATTTTAATCCATAATGCGATTTAATTACATTAAGTTTCTTTTTGTCGACTATATCAACGATTGCCGAATTAACTGCGTTTAGCAAGTCTTTTGAATTCAAATCTTTACGCACTGCCACGGCATAAAATTCGTTTGAATAAGCGCGGTTGATGATTTTGTATTCGCCATCTGTTTTTTTATTACTCAAATTTATTAAACCTTTTAAAATGCAATCATCTCCTAAAATTGCATCAACTGCACCTAATTTCAGCTGTTTAAATGCTTCTTTATATGTCTTAACCCCTACAACATTTGCATTTGGTGCGGAAAGACGCATAATTTTTTCGCCTGTAGTTCCTAAGACAACGCATAGTCTGCCTTTTTTGTTAAAATAACTTAAATTTGTAATTTTTGAATCTTTTCTGACCATAATTTTCTGGCTTGTTGTAAAATATGGCGTTGAAAAATCTAAGACAAGTTTTCTTTTGTCGTTAACACTCATTGTTGCAGCTAAAATATCAACTTTTTTGGAATTTAATTTTGAAATTCTATCCTGCGCTGTTACATTGACAAATTCAAGTTTTCCATATTCGCTTTGAGTGTTGAAAATTGATTTTGCAATCTCTTTTGATATTTCAATGTCGATTCCTGCGCGTTTGTTATCTTTGTCACGATATCCGAAAGGATAGGAGTCATCTCTTACGCCGATTAAAATATATCCTCTTTTTTTGATAATATCAAGGTCATTTATCTGTTTTTTTTCTTTTTTTGCGCATCCTGTAAATAAAAATGCGCCTAAAGCAAAAACCACTATAAATACGATATACTTTTTCATATAATTATTTTATCATAAATCTATGAAAGATATTTTATTTAAATTAATTTTCCTTACAACAGGCGCTTTTTTTGCAGCATTTTCACTTGAGATTTTTTTAGTTCCAAATAACATTATTGATGGCGGAATTGTCGGAATTTCAATGATGGCAAGCTATTTAACAAAATTCAACTTAGGTATTATTTTAACTGTTCTTAATTTACCGTTTGTTTTACTTGCTTTAAATGAATTTGGTAAAAAATTTGTCTTAAGTGCTTTGTATTCTGTTGCGATGTTATCTTTGTTTGTTAATTTTATAAGCAAATATATAAATCCCGTAACACACGATCTTTTGCTTGCATCGTGCTTTGGCGGAGCTTTTTTGGGCTTTGGTGTGGGTTTGGTTTTGAAAAACAATGCTTGTATGGATGGAACGGAGATTTTGGCAATTAAAATTACTAAAAAATATCCATACTCCGTTGGTGAAATTATAATGTTTTTTAACGTTTTTATTTTTGCATCAGCAGGTTTTTTGTACGGCTGGGAAAAAGCGATGTATTCAACGCTGACTTATATTATTGCATATAAAGTTATAGATATGGTTGTTCAAGGTTTATCTGAAGAAAAATCAATAAGAATTATTACCGACAAAGGATATGAACTTGGTCAGGCAATTATTAAAGAATTAAATAAAACAGTAACTTATTTAGAAGCGCAGGGTGGTTATTCGCAAAGTAAAAAAATAATGGTTTATTGCATAATTCCCAGAATTGAATTAAATAAATTAAAAGAGCTTATTTTTGCAGTTGATGAAAATGCTTTTATTGCGATTGAAAATATTCACGAAGTTTACGGAAGAAGATATAAAAAAAGCCATTAATCTTGCAGCCAGTTGAAGCTTTTTATATAATTGTCTTTGTTGATATCTCCTAAGACTTTCGCTTTGAAATATTTTGATTCAGATTCACCTGTTTGTGATTCAACATTTGGAATTTTGTTTAAAATAATTTTTAATTCCTCGTCTTTTTCATTTCTTGCTTTTTTAGGCGTTAATGATTCAATAAATTGCATAATTGATGCATTGCCGATTGTTCCGAGTGCATTTGAAACATTTTGAGATAATTTTCCATATATTTTTATGTCCGCAAAATTTGACAAAATATCGTAATTTCCCTCTAAATAAAGGCTTAAATTTTTTCCTTGCGATAAGATTTCAAGATTTTTAACTTCGCCGTTTCCAAGGGTTAGTTTTCCTTTGATTTTTTCAAATTCACCCGTCTTGTAGGGTGTTAGAATTTGAATTACATTATTTAAAGACAAACTTAATAACCCGTTTTTAATTATGTTTCCTGCCCTTAAAAGATATTCCAAAGAGCCTAGTTTTGGCATTTTTCCATCATAAATAATAAAATCAACATTTGATTTTATGTTTTTTATATTATCGGGAGTATTTAAACCTTTTGCGCTTAAACTTATTGCACCGTTTATTTTGCCGTAAATTTGACCCGTTAAATTAAGAAAATCCTTTGTCAAATTATTTGAATCGCAATCGTTGATTTTTGCTTCAAGATTTAAAATTGTATTGTCAAGGTTATATTTTCCGCTTCCTTCAATTGTTCCTTTTGCGATTTCAAAAATCAGATTTCTCAGATTGAAAATATTTTTTGAAAAATCAAATTTTGCCTTAACGTTTTTTGCTTTAATATTGTTATAACTTACATCAACAACGCTGAATAGCCCGTCTTTGATTGTTATATCCTGCGGTTTGATTGAAATTTCAGGATTTAGCGAAATATCTGTTTTTTTGTTTTGTGGAATTGCGGAATTCAAAATATCTTGAATATTTAAAATATTTGATTCAATATTCATTTTTTCAACAATATAAGGCGGTGTTAGTTTATTGTGCGCTTTGAAAGTCAGGTTTAAATCGCTTTGTTTGTTGTGCGCAAGAATAATTCCATCAATAAATTTTTCTGTAATATTAATATCAATGTTGTTGATTTTTGTATCATACAAAGGAATATCCAAATCTTGTAATTTTACGTTTCCTGTGATTTTTGGCGTTTTAACATTTCCGTCTAAATTAATTGCGCATTCAAAATTTCCTTTTTTCAACAATGATTTTTTAAAAATCATATTTAAAGTCCGCACATTCATTGGTGACATTGTTGCAATTTTGAAATTTTTATATAATAAATCATTATTTTCCTGCTTTAGTTGTCCGTTGACTTTTAGTGCGGTCAAGGGATTGATTTTGTTGTTTTGGTTTGTAATATATTTTACAAGTTTTAAATTTGAAATCGTTGCAATATTTTTATTAACTTCAATTTTGCCGGAAATTTCGCGATTATAATTCAAATCTCCGATATTTGCCCCGCTGAACGATATATCTGAATTTTTTGGAATTTTTGTAAAAATATCAATTATATAATTATTGCTTTTCCCTCTAAAATTTCCCGATAAGGGTATTTCACCTTTAATTTTTAACGGGTAAATCAAAAACGGATTGATGATATTATCTGTTGTTGTTTCATTTAAAATTGTTGAAAAATCAGCGTTGAGATATTTATTTTTAAATATATCTCTCATTTGCGCATTTACAAAAACAGGCATTGAATTATAGCTTATATTGATATTATTCAGTTTTAAATCATTGTGTTTAAGATAAATTCTGCCGTTTTTTAAAACACAATTGTTTAATTTGATGTTCGGAACTATATCTTTAAAATTATCCAGCAAAACATCATTAATTACTGCATTGATATTAAAATCAGGCGTTTTTGAAAGAAATTTATCAATATCTCCTGTTATTTTAACATTTCCCTTACCGATATTAAGGTTTATATTGTTAAAAAACATCTTTGTGTTTTCAAATTTAATATTTCCGTCTAAATCAAGCATCTTGTCGTCTTTATCGCTATTGTTGTTTAAAAAGCTTAAAGCTCCTTTGTTTCTGACATTTGCAAGGTCAATATTTCTTAGTGAAATTCTGCCTGCAGAAATTAAGTTTAATTTTGAATAAAATTCAAGATTTTGTGTGTTTTGAAAATTTTTCAATATAGTCATTTGGCTTTTATTAATTAATTTGCTTGATATAATTTCGTCTAAAATATCTTTTGATGAAATTTTTGGTGAAACTATCATTGATTCAAAGTCGAAATACTCTCCTTTTGAAATTTTTTCCAGACTTTGTTTTGCTTTAAGAATAATTGCAAAACGCGAATTGTTGATATTAAAATCAAAATTTGCTTTTTGTATGTTTCCAAAATTCAATGTGCCGTTTATTGAATTTGCTTTTAGATTGTTTTGCAAGATGATTTTGTTGTTTTTAAGATTAATATTTCCCGAAAGCGCTAAATCGTTGATGAAATTTTTATCTTCATAATCTTTTATTATTCCCTTCAGGTTAATTTGTGCATTCATTTTGCCTGAAGCTGCTGCTATATTTTGAATTAAAGGTATGAATGGCTTTGAAACAAGGCTGTTTTTAAAGATTTTAAGTGCGTTTGAAGTAGTGATATTTTTAATATCAGAAGTTAAATCAACCTCGCCTTTGGTGTTTCCTTTTCCTGTTAAAAGAAAATCAGCGTTTTCAATTTTTCCTTGAATTTTTTTAAAAATTAAATCCCTATTGTTAAAAACAAGTTCGCAAACCCCGTTTGTTAATTGAGCATCAAGCCCTTCAATTTTTGCTTTGGCATTGTTTGCTTTAAATGTACCAAAAATTTGCGCATCATAAATTGTTCCCTGGGTTTTAATATCAATGTTTCCGTATCCTGCAATATCCATAATCGGCACAGGTCCTATGTCAAAACCGATTATTTGCTTAAGCGGAACAAGGTATAATTTTGCAAAAGATAAATCAATTTTTGGTGTTGAAGTTACGCTGTATTTGCCGTAAAGCGAATCATCCAGGCTTGATATGCCGTCTATTGTGACATATTCGTTTTGCGGAGTGTATACTCTTGTGTATATTCTTGCCTTGTCTTTCATAAAATAAACGTTGAGGTCATTTTGCTTTGAGGGTTTTGGATAGTTTGGAATATGAATATTTCCGGCTTTTAAATTTCCCTCAATATTTAAAGGCAAAAGTTTGATATTCATGTTACCGTTTAAAAGTGCAAAAAAGTTTGACCTTTTAAGTGTCGGAATTCCTTTTGGATTATAATAAATTGTATTATCAGGAATTAAATATACAAAATTGTTCAGCTGCGTATTTAAAATGTTGACTTCAAAATTCAAATCAGGCTTTTTTGAAATTATTTTTTCAATTTTACCTTTTGTATTTATATTTAAATCATTTGATGTAAGCTTAAAATCTTTAATTTCCAGATTATTTTTTTCAAAGTTAAATAAACCTTGAGCTGAAATATCTTCTTTGTAGGGAATTATTGTTTTTTGGAGTTTATTTTCATTTGTTTTAATTTTTAAATTTGAGATTTTTGATGAAAATTTTTGATAATTTTCATCATTTTGTTTTTCTGTTTGAATATTTAAGTTTAAATTTCCATAAAGAGATAAAATATCTTTTGAAATATATTTTTTTGCAATATTGTTCAATGCGGTTAAATTAAAATTTATTAATTTTATATCAAGTTTTAAATCTCCATTTTTTGCAATTTCAAAAGGATATTTTGAATCTGCTTTAATTGAAACATCGCAAATTTGGCTTTGGGTGTTGTTTGTTGTTTTAATTGTTCCTAAAAGCAAAACTTCAAAGATTTTTTTCTTTTTTGATAAATTAATTTTTGAATCTTTAAAAGAAACGTTTACATTTGTTTTTGTATTAAAATTATCATTAAAATTAAAGTCGAAATTTTTAATTTCAGAATCAAATTTCGTAATTTTGACAGAGCTGTCTAATTTTAGATTTTTGTTTTTTAAAATTTCAAAAAATTCTATTTTTCCGTTTTTATCTTGAGAAATGTTGATTTTGACATTGTCTGCTTTTAATTTTTTGATATTAATTTTTTTGAATATTAAATTTAGCGGCTTAAGGGTAAGTTGTGTATTTTTAATTTCAATAAATTTAGCGGTTTTATTTTTATTGTAAATATTAATCTCATCCGCTTTAAAATTAACATCAGCTTTTAAATTAAGCGACATATCGGGTTTTAATATTTCTAATTTTAAACCCGAAAGCTGATTAAAAGTGTTTTCTATTATTGTGTAAGATAAATTATTTTTTGAAATAATAAAAAATGTAAGAAAAATCACCGCGAACAAAGCGCAAAAACCCGCAATACAAAAGCGTAATGTATTACTTTTGCTTATTTTTAGTGATTGTATTTTGTTTTTAATATTTTTAAACATGTTTGTTAAATCATTATAAATTTTTTTATTATAAATTGCTAAAATTTAATGAAAATTCATACAATTTAATACTTGAAAAACTAAAAAAATACATTAATATTGAATTATGCTTAAAAAGTTTATTTTAACAATTTTAATAATTTTTGTTACAAATTCTGCTCCTTTATTTGCTCAAAATACTAGTGATTACATTCCGCATCTTCAAAAAGGCGCATTAATTAAGGTTTATACAAGAACACCTTTATCAACCGATAATCTTGATGAGGGAAGCATTGTTAATTTTATTGCAGGAAGTGATTTGTGGGTATTGGAAAAAAAGGCAATTGAAAAAGGGGATATTTTTTTTGGTTATGTTGATATGTTAAAAATGCCCATAAAAGGTGTTAATGCTGCAATGAGTATTAAAGTTAAAAAAATTGTCAAAAAAAACGGCTTTGAAGATGAAATTGACGGAAATATTATTTTTCCAAACGGAAGTGATGTCTTAGGGGGAAATTTATCAAATCCTGCTTCTTATAATACATCTTTTCATCCCCGAAAAGTATATGGAAATATATGGGGTGGTTCACTGCAATATGTTCCAAGCGGCGAATACGAACATGGTGTGCATGTTGGGATTAATTCCAGAGATTCTTTATTTATTCAATTAAATGAGGAATATTATTTTTAATTATTACAATTTTACAACAATTTGCATATATTTTTTTTAATGTGTTAAAATTTTATATGATAAAATAACAATGTATTAAATAAGGGGATTATTAGGAGAATTTATGGTTAAAAAAGTCTTATTAATAACATTATTCCTGCTTTTAGGAAGTTTGTGCCTTGAGCAAAGTTTTGCCGCTCCTAATTATCAGGTTACAAATCCCAATCAAAATACAAATAATGCAAATCTTCAAGGTTATGCTTTGTTTGTGCCTGCAGGAATTACTACAAAAGCTGTTTTATCACAGGAGATTAATTCAAACAGTGCTGTTGTCGGACAAACAATTAATGCAATTTTAACAAATGATTTTTATTATAACAATCATCTAATCGCACCTGAGGGTAGTGTTTTGATGGGAAGTGTGGTTCAAAATCAAAAAGCAGGTTTTGGCAACAGAAATGCAAAAACTGCAATTAAATTCACAATTATAAGAACACCTTATAATAATGTTATTCCAATCAGTGCCGTAATTATGACAAATGATTCAACAGGCGTTTTAAAAGGCGGAACTGCAAAAGACAGCGCTAAAGAATATGCAAAAGATACGGTAATCGGCGCAGGTTCGGGCGCGGTTTTGGGAACGGCAATGGGCGCTTTATCCGGAGGTTCTGTGGGAAGAGGTGCAGTGTATGGAACGGCAGTAGGTGCAGGTATGGGAATTATTAAAAGAGCCGCAGACAGAGGCGAAGATGTTGTAATTCCTGCAAATTGTGAAATAAATATATTGTTTAATCAGCCAATTACGCTTACTGCGCAATAAAAAATTAATCAATCAGGGAATACAAATTATTTTATAATAATTAAATAATTTATCTTGGAAACAAAGGATTATGTCGCAAATTAGAAATAAAACAGAAATAAAGCAGTCACTTATGCAAGATAATAATAAAATTAAAAAATCCATGCCGAATTTTTTCAATACTTATGATGAAATTCAACCGGGACAGGGTTTATTGATTTCGGTCGGTATCCATGTTGTTTTAACAATTATTTTTATTATCTTTGGTGCAATTTTAGCAAAGGTCAACCCCTCTCTTCCGAAACCAAAAATGGTTCAAGATGTCGAGTTTAAATTGGTTCAAAATGAATCAAAAAAACCAATCAATAAAAAAACTCCAAACCGTTCGGATAGGGATTCAAGAGCCGGCGGAAAGCATGACCCTAAGCGCGTTGTTCAAGAGCCAAGTCCTGCGCCAAAAGCACAAAATCAGCAAAAAGCACAGCCAAAACAGCCGCAAAAACCGCAGCAGCCTCAAAAAGTTGCTCAAAAACCACAGCCAAAGGTTCAAACTCCGCCAAAAACGGTCACAAAGCCGCAGCCTAAAACTCAACCAATGGCAAAACCGGCTCCCGTTAAGAAGCCTGCGCCAATAAAAGCTCCTGTTGCATCAAAGCCTGCAGTAGTTCCTGCGTTTAAACCAAATACTGCGCCAAGTGCGCCTAAGCTTGCGACAGCTCCAAAAAGTCCGTTCATGGTTACTGTTCCGCCGTCAAAAGCTCCCGTAGGTCCAACTTATAAACCTCAAGCAGGTACAACCGCAACAAAACCATCAACAAGCGGCGGCTCAACTTCAGGAGGCAGTAATTTAGCTCCTAAATTCTCTGCATCAAAAACAGGAACGGGTTCATCAGGTGGCGGCAATCTTGCTTATCGTCCAACGGGTGGCGGTTCTACGGCTTATCGTGGAACAGGCGGTTCAGGAGGGCATGGGACATCGGGCAATCCAAGCCCCGGTAACCCGAGAGGCACTCCGGGGATTGATGCAATAAGACAGCCCAACTGGGGACCTTACATGAGGGATTTGGAACAAAGAATTAAAAGAAATTGGGCGCCTCCAAAAGGCGACAGCTCAAAAAGGGTTGTAATCACATTCACAATTGCGCGTGATGGAAGATTGTTATCAAAATCAGTTTCAAAATCTTCAGGCGTACCACTGGCAGACCGTGCCGCAATGGCAGCAATTGAAGCAACAGCGCCATTTCGTCCACTGCCGCCGGAGTTCAAAGGACAATCTGTTCCGATTGAATTTACGTTTGATTACAATGTCTTAAACGGCGCGCAATTAAAATAATTTTAATTAATAGTAAAATAGAAAAAAGGGGATAAAATATGAATTTATTATTAACAGCTATAGCGCAAGATTGGGCGGTTCTCACCCCGATATTTATCTGCTCTATATTGGTTGTATATGTTGCAGTTAATAGAATTGCATATTACAAAAAAAATGAAAGAAATATATCAGAGTTTATTCCGAGCTTGCAAAAAACTCTTGTAAAAAATAATATCGGTGCTGCTCAAAGAATTTCTGTTCAATTGGGCGGAATTATATCTGAAATGGTGGATGAAGCACTTAGAATTTATACAGAACAAAAATCAGGCTTTTCAAGAGCTTATGATATTTCATCATCTCTTGCAACAAGAAAATTAGAAAGACATTTAACCATTCTTGGTACAATAGGCGGTGTTGCTCCGTTTTTAGGTTTGTTTGGAACGGTTGTGCGAATTCTTTATACTTTCCAAGATTTAGCAACCCAAGGTAATCAATCTGCCGCTGTTGCAACCGGTATCGCATCAGCGTTGATTGCAACTGCGCTTGGTTTGGGCGTTGCGATTGTTGCGGTTGTTTTGTTTAACTATTTCCAAACTGTCGTTGCGCGTTTTGAA